>CAXUCT010000272.1:5051-6568 GCA_964249415.1 uncultured Bryobacteraceae bacterium
CCTCGGACGGTGCCACACTGTGACGCGCAATGTGACTCTGATTGCCTTCGTCCCAATCGAAAGCGACATCGTCACTCAACTTAATTATAACTACAAACGCGAGCTAAAAACAAAACGGGAAGGCGGTCAAGCCCTCCCGTTTCGTCTCCACTTACTTGCTTTACCGAGCCGCCGCTTTCGCCTTCGCCTCCACAGCCGGCCTACTCACATTCGGTGTCCGGGGTGCTTTCGCTTTGTGCGTCGCCGTTGCCAAACCACCGCCGCTCCGGGCAGTCACACCCGCTGCCGTTGCCGTTACCGGAATGGCTGTCGTGCCGTTACCGCTTCCGCCATTTCCATTGCGCGATGGCAAACCGTTTGGCGTCATTTTTCCCAGAACCACAGAGCGTTTCGCTCCCGTCGCCGCTGGCACATTGGAAGGCCGCAAGTTCGCAGTCTCATACGCCATCACGGCAAACGCGACTGCTTCCTTCGAGTCCACATCCAATCCGACCTCAGTCGTTTCTTTCACCGGAATCGAATCCAGCGCCTTTCGCAACATCCGCATCAGCGTCGGATTGTGAGTCCCGCCACCCGACACAAATACTTCATCTACCCGCATCTCGGGCAGCACAAAGTTCCGTACGCCCAGCGCGATGCTCTCCGCAGTCAGTGCTGTCGCCGTCGCCACCAAGTCCTCGCTGCTCAGTTCCGTATCGAGTAACTTCGAAACAAACTCCGACCCGTACTGTTCACGTCCTGCCGTCTTAGGCGGTTTAGCACGAAAATACTTGTCGCGCAAAAGCTTCGCCAGTAGCTTTGGATCCACGACGCCGGTTGCCGCCACGCCTCCGTCGCGGTCGAACGTTTGCTTGCCCAGCGTGATGCGGTTCATTAACTGGTCAATGATCAGGTTCCCCGGACCGGTGTCGAATGCAATCACGCGATCCGTATTCGTGTTGGGAGGAATCGCCGTCAGGTTCGCAATGCCGCCAATGTTGACAGCTACACGTCCCCGTCCCCGATGCCGGATCAACATATAGTCCAAGTAAGGTACAAGCGGCGCCCCCTTGCCGCCGGCCGCCATGTCACGTTCGCGGAAGTTCGAGATCACATCGATCCCGGTCCGCTCGCTGATGACGCTCGACTCGCCAATCTGGAAGGTGCTCGCTACCTTCTTGCCCAGATACGCCGTCGCTTGGCCTTCATGGAAAATGGTCTGGCCGTGGCATCCGATTAACTTGATCGTGTCAATCGGAATCTCCGCCCGCTCGGCCGCCTCTTCCAGTGCCTCAACGTATAGTTCGCCCAGCACAAAATTCAGCCGCGCAATATCTCCCGTGAAAGCATTAGTGTTTGACATCGCCAACAATGCTTCCCGGATCTTCTTTGGATAAGGGACTGAATGACTCGTCAGGACGTTGATCTTCGCCCTGAAACCCGAACCGGTGATGTCGATGATTGCCACATCTATCCCGTCGAGCGAGGTCCCGCTCATGATACCTGCTATTCTCATCTCGTTAGCAACTCTTGCTGTA
>CAXUCT010000273.1:0-1726 GCA_964249415.1 uncultured Bryobacteraceae bacterium
TTGCAGAGGCTCGGCTGGGGGTCGTGTAGGTGGCGCGGCATTTGCGGAGAATTCCGCTTCGTAGTCATAAGCGGAGGCGGTCGCGGTGGCGGCGATAGGATATGTGTTGGGGGAAATTCGAGCAGGCATGTTTCTGACACGGCGACCGCAACGCCGGCAGCGATGGTCGTCGTCTAAAATCCAGGTTTGGCAGTGCTGGCAAGTCATCTCGCGCAAATTAGGAACACCGGGGCCGACTGGCAAAAACGGTTGCGGCTCAATCGGCAGCCGTGGTACGGTCATCCGTTGAGGGGTCCTTCCGTTTCGCAATCCTCCCCAGCTTCACTATCTACCAGAAAAGTTGACTTCTGTCGACAACATTTCTCACTCAAGTTGTTGGTTTTGTGTTTCGGCATGTTTTTTGGCCTGCGGGCACTAGGCCAAACCCCAGTTCATCCGGCGAAGGCTGATTTGCCACCGGAGGACGAGATCTGGTATCACGCCGTTACGCAGGAGTCGAATGGCCCCATGCGGTACTTGCGGGGAAGCGCCGCGATTGAGCTGAGCGACGTTCTGATCAGCGCCGACGATATCCAGTTTAATTCGGATACCAACATGGTGATCGCGCGCGGGCATGTGCACCTGAAGCATTTCGCTTCCGGCGATAACCTGAACGCCGACCATGGGGAATACAACTTGAAGACGCAGGAAGGAAAGTTCTACGAGGTGGATGGCACGTCGCCGGCAAAAATTATGACCAGTCCCGGCGTATTAACAACCACGAATCCTTTCTATTTTCAGGGGCGATGGGCCGACCGGATTAAGGATCGATATATTCTTCATCAGGGCTACCTGACCGACTGCAAGATTCCGAAGCCTTGGTGGACGTTTGAGGCGCCAGTGTTCGATGTGGTTCCAGGCGACCGCGCCATTGCCCGCGCCACCGTGTTCCGGCTGAAGCGAATACCGCTTTTTTATTTGCCTTATTTCTATCGCCCGCTCGGGAAGAATCCGCGCAAGAGCGGATTTCTGACGCCTGAGGTCGGCCACAGTTCCCGTTACGGTTGGCTATTCGGAGTGGGATATTACTGGGCGATCAATCGTAGTTACGATATGACAGCCATTGCACAACAGTATACGACCCGCGGCCCGGTGATCAGGTACGATTTTCGCGGCAAACCCAACGAGGTAACGGATTTCAACTTCTATTTATATGGCGTTCAGGATCAAGGCGTCGCCGGGACCAACGCTGACAATATCACGGGACCGCATGCGTTGAACCAGGGGGGCTTAGAGTTTGAACTGACAGCTAAGACTCAGATCTTAGGGTTTACTGGGGTACTCGACTATAACTATCTCAGCTCACTTACGTTCCGGGAAGTTTTTTCGCCGGCCTTCAGTTATCCGCTGTGGTCTCAGAATAACTCCATAGGGTATCTTCAGAGGCATTTCAAAGACGATCGGTATACGGTTAACATAGCGTGGGAGCGTCAGCAATTGTTTGAGGCGGCGACGCAACTGGATGCAGTGCCGAACCAGGTGATTATTCAGAAGCTGCCTTCGGTGGACTTCTTCGGACGTGACCAGGACGTTGGGCCGGCAAAGGTCCCCATTTGGCTTTCGTTTGACACAAATGCCGGGCTGCTGAGCCGGCAGGAGCCCACGGGAGCGAATACGACTGTAGCCGCCAATTGCCCGTCGTCCCCTTCTTTCTACGTCGCCGCCCCGAATGGGACTCCTCCACCAG
>CAXUCT010000273.1:1736-6565 GCA_964249415.1 uncultured Bryobacteraceae bacterium
GGGTCAGGTTGGGCGCATGGATATAGAGCCGCGAGTGAGTACAGAATTCAGCTTTAAAGGGTTCTCCTTGACGCCGAGTGTCAACTTTGGCGCGACCGATTACAGCAACTCCTATTCCTTTAATACAACCTCGTACACGCCTGTTGCTGCAAAGGATTGTAACTATCCGACGTGTCCTCCTAATTCCACGACAAATGTTGCTCTTGCAGGCTCGAACTTGTTCCGCAAAGATGCCGATTTCGCGTTGGATTTCCGGCCACCGGTTCTGGAAAGGGTTTTCAGCCCGCCGAAATGGTTACATCTTGGGCCTGGAATTAAGTTAAAACATGTCATTGAGGCGGAGGCGACTTATGAGTATGTAACGGGCGGGAATGAATTCCAGCGGATTATTCACTTCGACGCGACCGATATCGTCTCAAACACCAATCAGCTCACGATTTCGCTGACGAACCGCCTTTACCGCAAGGACAAAAACGGCAACGTGAGTGAAGTTGTGACCTGGAAAGTGGCGCAGGCGCGATATTTCGACCCAACGTTTGGGGGCATAGTAGTTTCAAACCAAGGACTGTCCTGCGCGTCTAATATCGACATTGCTAAATCAGCTTCAAACCCCTATTGCCAACGCGTGGTGGTGCTAGCGACGGAGGAGATGACGCCGATCGCTTTTCTGGATGGCCCCCGCAATTACTCGCCGATTGTTTCAATGCTGACTTTGAATCCGTATAGCTTTTTCTCCGTGGATTGGCGGACGGATTATGACCCGCTTCGGCACAAGTTTCTTGATCAGAGTGTTGCTGTCGGAGCCCGGCATAAGAACTATTTCTTCAACTTGTCTGATACCTCAATCAGCACGAATCCTTTGCTGGACCCAAGGGCGAACCAGATTGGCTTTGGGGGTGGTTATGGGAGTACGAATCGGAAGGGATGGAACGCTGCCGCAAACCTCACTTATGACCTTCTTCTGGATAGGCGTTTGTTCGACTTTATTCAGGCCTCTTACAACACGGACTGCTGCGGCTTCGGTTTTCAGCTTCGAAACTTCAATCTTGGCCTTCGTAATGATAATCAATATCTGTTCTCGTTTTCGCTGGCCAATATCGGCGCATTTGGCAGCTTGCCGCGACAGGCTAGAATTTTCTAAACTCTGTGGAGAGAAATTTAGCCGTCCAGCATGGATTTTGTAGGCGGCTAAACTCCTGGAGTGCGCTGGCGGCCTTGGCTGGCGTGTACGCAATATGGCTTGTGCTTCTGCTGCCTTGCCTGTCGCTTTGGTTGGACGAAATAGTTGATCTTCGCGGTATTCGCGACTACGATTTAGCTCGGTTAATCGCGTGGGTTCCTATTAATGCGGGAGGAGTGCCGCTGGGCTATCTCACCCGCTTTGCAACGATTCACTTATTCGGCTATTCCACTTTTTCAGCCAGGCTCCCGTCCGCGATATTCAGCTTGCTGGCGTGCGTGGGAGTTTTTATTCTGGGGCAGCGGTTACAACTCCGTTTTCCGCTACTGGCCGTAACGATTTTTTGCCTTGCTCCTCTCCAGTTGCGCTATGCGCTGGAGTCCCGGCCCTACTCGCTTGCGCTGGCGCTGAGTATCTGGTCGACGATTGCTTTCCTGCAGTTACTGGAGAAGATTACCGTTTGGCGGGCTTTTGTGTATGGATTGTTCGCGCTGCTGGGGCTGTATACGATGCCGTACACAATCTTTGTGCCAGTCGCCCATCTGGTGTGGCTGTGCGGCGCAAGAAACTATCCAAACAAATGGCGCTTACTCATAGTCAGCGGCCTCGCGGTGGTGCTGGCGGCGCTAGGATTCGCTCCCTGGTACCTATGGACCGTCCATCTTTGGAACCAATCGTTGGCAGCCGGGCACCTTCGATACACGATGGAATCTAAAGCCGCTCTTCTGGTGGCGCGAGAGTTGGTGGGTGCCGGTTACTTAGGTACGGCATTAGTCGCGGGCCTTGCTTGGTTTGGCTGGAAGAGCGCACTGCCTGACTACCGAACTCACTACAAAGCACGTCTGTTCTGGTTTTTGTACACAGTGCTGCCGATCGTCTTGGCCTTGCTGGCAGACGCAATTTTCGGGTACTTCCTGGCAATCCGGCAAATGATTTTCGTCTTGGCGCCCCTGTCGCTGCTGGCTACGTTGGGAATAGAACGATTGGCTCGGCGGCGGGAACGAGTTGCGGCGGCGATGTGCTCGATTCTGGTGGCCGCGTTTCTGGTGGGAGACGTCCGCTTCTTCTGGCGGCAACGAGAGGATTGGGACGCCGCCGCTCACGTTCTACGGACGCTGATTTTGCAAGGCAGTTGTGTAGCGTTTGTGCCACCCGATTCCTTGGAGTTATACCGTTTCTTCATTCCAGAGCTCGGTAACGCTGGATGCGCGGGCGATGTAGGGCTATTGCACTCGGTAGCGGTGGCTGCGAGTCCCTACGGGAGGGGCAAGCGAACGGGCATCGAAACGAACTTATCCAAGGCTGGGTTTACGAAGACGCGCGAATACAACCTGCAGGGCCCGAAAATCGAGCTTTACCAGCGCAGGTAAACGGCATTCAGTCGGGGTCACCGGCGGGAAGAGCTTGATCGAGCAGCAGGGCGAAATTACGGGTCTTGTGAGCTATAGTGTCCCTAAGCGTGCCTAAGTCATGCTCGGCTGAGCGAAGACGATCTGCGAGGTGGAGGCATGCGAGGACTGCTGTGCGAGCTGTGTCCAGATTACCGGCGCGGCGCGCGATAGAGGACATTAGATCGTCAACCTGGTGCGCCAGCGCTTCAGTATCTTGTGGATCACCAGAGGTCGCAACGGAGTAGGTCTGGTTGAAGATGGTAACTCGGACGATTTGCTTCGGGCTGCCCGGTGCGTCCATTTGTTAAACGATCAGCTTGCGCTCAATAGGTCCAACTGGCTGAGCAGCTTCTCGATGCGTACTTTCACTTGCTTTCGCTCTCCGCGGAGAGTATCAAGCTCGTCGGAGAGACGCTGAACCCGCTGTTCCAACTCACCCGTTTGCTTTTGGAATTCGCCAGTAGCCGCCTGCGCCTCCTCTTGGGCAGCTACAGCTGAAGTCAACTGTTCCTGTGCGGATTTAAGGCGCCCCTGCAGTTGTTGATTCTCACTGCGCAGATTTAGAATGACCTGAACAGCGCGGTTAATCCGCTCCTCCAGGCTGGCCAGCGTGTCGATACCTTCTTGGACTGCTTCCATGTGCTCGAAACTATTATCGACTACTGAACGTTTGCCTGATGAGCCTCTTTCGCCCTTGAAACAAGAGATTGGAAACCAGCGGAATCATTTACCGCGATGTCGGCAAGCACCTTGCGATTCAGTTCGATGCCGGCGCGCTTCAGACCCGCGATGAACTTGCTGTAGGAAATGTCAAAGATTCGGCAAGCGGCATTGATTCGCACAATCCACAGAGATCGGAAGTTCCGCTTTTTCAAACGTCGGCCGACATACCCATAGCGGAGTGCCTTTTCGACTGCTTCCTGGGCTGCACGATTCAGCTTTGACTTGGTAAGAAAAAAACCCTTCGCACGACGAAGAGTCTTGTGACGGTAATCCCGCCGGTGGGTACCTCTTTTTACTCTGGGCACGTTTGCTCCTTATGTTCTTGAACGCTTAAAGCGTTATCTTGAGAGGCGGCAGGCACGTGCGGCGCGCTGCTCCTGCTCTTATGTAATCGGCCGTCCCTTGTTGTTAATAAGGGAGCATGACTCTTAGCTTCGACTGATCCGTCTCATCAGCGACGACGCCGTGGCGCAGCTTACGTTTGCGCGAGCGTGTCTTTGACGTCAGGATGTGGCGTGCGTTGGCGTGATGACGGGTGATTTTGCCGGTACCTGTCTTCTTAAAACGCTTAGACGCACCCTTATGGGTCTTCATCTTGGGCATAATTTTATCCTGAAAGAATAGATGATCGGGCGGAAGCCGCCCGGAGAACCGCACCAGCCACGCGGGCGCGAACTAAGCGGAACTACTCTATAAATTATAGCATTCGGACCGGCCGGAGCGCCGTAGTGCTATAGCTGGGAATCTTGATACTCTTCCACCCAAGCCATCTGGATCGCTTCGAGCTTGCCTTCGGACGAGGCAGCCGGATCGTCCTTGAAATCAGGCAGTTCCGTGATCCACTTGTGGAGATCCGTATAGCGGATATGGGTGGGATCCACGCCAGGATGAGCCTCAAACAGGCTGAGTGCAATGTCTTCGGTATGGGTCCAGGTGAGTCCAGGCATGATGGCTTTGCTTCAATTCTAAGCGAGTGGCTATTCGATTTTGGTCCCTTTGAGCGCGCCGCGCACGGCAGTATTCATCATGTTCTCCGCCAAGGTGTGCGTGGCGTTGTTGAGCTCTTCAATTTTGCCGTTAATGGCGTGATGATCGTTGCCATGATAGACCCTGCGGACTTCGCGCTTAGCGGATTCGATGGCGTCTCGCTCTTCGCTTGAAAGCTGAGACCATGCGTCGTTCTTCTGGGCCTTTTCGGTAGCGGCAAGAATGTTGTCGGCTTCGACGCGCGCCTCCCGCACCTGGCGTTCGCGCATGTCTTCCTCGGCTTTGTCGAACGACTCGCGGATCATGGCTTCCACTTGCTCGTCCGTCAAACCATAGGAGGGCTTGACTTCAACACTCTGCTCTTGACCGGTGCGGGCATCGCGCGCGGTGACGTTGAGGATGCCGTTGGCATCGATGAGAAAGCGGACTTCAATTCGCGCGAATCCGGCGGGAACCGGCTGAATATCTTTGAGATCAAAACGCGCGAGGCTCCGGCAATCTTTCACCAACTCGCGCTCGCCTTGTAGGACATGAATCAGCACGTTACG
>CAXUCT010000274.1:0-6540 GCA_964249415.1 uncultured Bryobacteraceae bacterium
CGTGTTGGGCTCAACGACCGCGAACTGGACATCCTGCAGGTGAGTGTCCCGAAGAAGCACTATTACGTTATCTCTCCCGAAGGGCGGCGGTTGGTCGACCTCGGCTTAGGGCGAGTAGCGCTCTCCTGGGTGGGTGTAAACGGCAGGGAGGAGAGAAAGAGTGTCGAGCGCCTGATAGAACTGCATCCCGATTCTTGGCGCAAGGAATGGCTGCGCCAGAAAGGGCTTCCGGAATGGGCGGAGTATTTGAGGCGGCTGGAAGAACAGAACCAAAGGAAAGAGGAATATTTATGCGTATAAATCGTTTTCTGGTATTAGCGGCGGCGACGATCTCAGTGGTAGTTGGTCCTACCGCCAACGCGCAGATCGGCGGAGGGGTTTTCGTTTGTGCAAACTGCTCGACGGAGCCGACAGCGGTGAGCATCAAAATCATGCACGACCTGGAATATGCAAAGCAGATCCTTCAATACGCCATCCAGGTTCAGCAGTTGGCCGACGCGATCAGAAACACCGCACATGGGGGCCCGGCGTCATTGAACAATATTTCGATGGACCTGAATCAACTCGCGAACGTAGTTCAGGGTGGCCGTGCGCTCGCCTATTCGCTCGGCGGGCAGGATGTGGTATTCCGGCAAACGTTCCCTGGATATCAGCCCCCGTTTGGACAGGGGTCGGGGCCCGGTACCTACCAGAACAAATATTCAGTTTGGGCTCAAACGAGTCTCGCAACCACCCAGGGCATACTGCGGGGAATTGGGGCGCACGGCAGGCTGCTCGCCACTGAACAGGGTGTTCTTTCTGTTCTCCGAACGTTGACTGCTTCGAATCTTTTAAACAGGAACGACTCCATCAACCTGACCGGTCAACTTGCTGCTGAGCAGGTCGGGCAACTTCAAAAACTGCGAGAGCTTCAGTTGGAGGATATGACCAGCAAGGCCGCTTATCAAGGCTACGTCATCCAGCGCGAAGCAGCGAGCGAATCCGCTACACAGCAATTCTTCACGAGCGGCAGAGCGACTGGCGATGGCGCGACTTTCCGGCCTGGTTTGCACTGATGAGGTTTACATTGAATGTATAGAGGTAAACCCATTGAAGCGGAAAAGAACATTACTCTGCTTCGCTCTTCTTCTGGCGCTGATGGCCTTGGGTGGCTGCAACGTCCAGCGGACAGAGCCCACCAGCCCGATTGTACAGACCGCCGAGAAAGCCGGAGCGGGAGATCTGTCGAGCGCATCTGCGCCAGCGATCAAGCAGTGGCTCGGCAAACATCGCGAGGTTTCGGGTCAGATCGAGACCATGTGCAAGCCAGTTCGGCAGAACGCAACCGCGCAATGGGGCGATTCGACGGAGGGCCGGTTGTGCACTGCCGCCCACGATCTTGCGTTCTTTCAATCTGCTCCCGTGACAGGTGACGGCAAGACGTTCCGGCCCGGCACGCACTAAGTCTTTCTTTCATAACTCGAAGACCCAATTTGACGCTCAGTGGGAGCGCACAGGAGAGGTTTGCGCCAATGCGCAAAATAGCCAACTTCTTTCGAAATCAAAGTGACCCTACGCGCCGGAGAAGCCTTACGGGAATGCCTTTGCAGTGGCTTCCCGCAATTGCGCTTGTCGCGTTAGTGGCTCAGACCGCTTTGGCTCAAAACGGTTTTCAGACCACTGTTCCAACCGATATCCTCACCCAGTTCCGTAATCAGCGAATTCTCTGGACAGCCAACGTCTGGGTGTACGCAAATCGACTCTTCGGACTGCTGGCTCTGATCGAATTCACTTGGAGCGCCGTAACGATGGTGCTTGATAAGACTGACCTTCAGAGCTGGACTTCCGCATTAATCCGCAAGATCATGTGGATCGGCGCATTCTACGCCTTGCTCATCAACGGCCGAATCTGGATTCCGGCAATTATCGACAGCTTTGAACAGGTTGGCTCCAACGCTTCTGCTATGGCAGGACCGCTTTCGCCGAGCGACGTGATGGCCCAAGGCATAAATATCGCCGGTGCCTTGATGGATAGCGCCGGTAGTTCTGGCTTTTTCACGAATCCAGGATCTGCTTTGGCCCTCGTCTTCTGCGCGATCATAATCGTTCTTTCGTATGTCATCATCACGATCAATTTCGTTGTCGTGATGGTGGAGAGCTATATCGTTGTGTCCGTCGGTTTCGTCTTCCTGGGTTTCGGTGGAAGCCGATGGACCGCACCGTACGTCGAGCGTTACATCGGCTTAGCGGTCTCGATCGGCATCAAAATCGTCCTCATCTACTGCCTAATCACTGCAGGATTCAACCTCGGAGTCGGTTGGGCCACGGAAGCGGCGACTGTCGGCAGTTCAGCGCATCCGGCGCTAACCGCCTTCGATGCAATGGGCGGAGCTGTCATTTTCATGATGCTTTGCTGGCAGATTCCAAAGTTGTTCGGTGCGGTACTTGGAGGCGCGCCGGCGCTGAGCGGCGGAGATCTGGTGAGCACCGGTACCGCTATCGCCGCTGGTGCTTTCGCGGTCGGCTCGCTCGGTGCAGGCGCTGTCGCGTCGATGGCGGGTGCATCGGCCGCAGGCGCCGTCGGGGGCACGACCTCTGCAGCAAAGGTTGGCGCTGAGGGTGCCGCTGTGGCGCGGACAACGGCCGAGGTGGGCTCAGCGGCTTCCGCCGCAAACCGGGGTGGCTCCGTGCCGCCGCCGGGAGCATCAGGACCAAGCGCAAACGGCACGAACCCAAAACCTCCATCATCGCCGAGCGGTGGGTCGGGCAGCGGGGGTGCGGCGGCCGATAGCGCTGGCGTTTCATCCGGAAGTAATGGCAGCCCAACCCGACCTCCGAACGGCCAGACTGAGTGGGCAAAATCCGCGCTGGCCAATATTGGCGGTGAACCTCTTTCCGGCTCCGGCTTCGAACCTGAGCGCGCCGGTACGGGATTTGTGCAGGAGTCATTCGATCTAGGTTCCGATGCAACCGGAGCAAGCGCTATGTCTTCAGCTACATCTGCTGAACCTACACCGCAGAATGCCCCCTCTCCCCAGGGCAGGCCATCAACTTCTGGAACAAGCGGAGTGAAAGGAGCCGCCTCTTCGGGCGCCAAACGAACCGATCGCAATCTTCACGGCACCGCGAATCGGATTCGTAACATCGGTCGCCGTGTCGCAATGGACTCAGCGCCCCAGGTCTCTCCCCCTCGAATGCCAATCGAACACGAAGAATAGGCGCGGCGAGCGGATCGAAGCTTTTGAAGCGGATAGTGATCGGGACTAGGCGGCTGATGGCGCTTTTTGAGCTGCGACAAACGGACCAACCTGTGTCCCACCCTCGGTGCGGGACATACACTAGACATGCACGATGTCAAGAACCAATCCGGATCTTCTCGTTAGCTATGAGCTCCCGATCCCGAAAGGCGCTGTTCAGCCATTCATCGACACGGTCGGAGCACCGGGATTGCTACTTGCTGTTAAGACTAGGCCGTCCTCTGGGCCCCTTGCCGGCGTCCAGTGGTTGTTACCGACCGCCGTTATCATTTGGTTCGGGAAGTCCTACTTCGAGGCCTTCCTCAAAGAGGCCGGCAAAGAACATTATGTGCTGGTGAAACGGGGTCTCAGTTCGCTGTGGTCACTGTTCTTTGGCGAAAGCCGAAGCGTTCGCTCGATCGCTGTTGGAACATCCGGCAAAATCCCGCCTGACGGCGTCACATACTCTCTTTCGATCTCGATACTGGCGGAGGGCCATTCAGGGTTGCGGTTCAAGCTGCTGTTCCGGGATGACATCTCCGCCGAGGCGTTCAACGCTGCCACGGCGAATTTCCTTCATTTTCTAGAGAAGTATTACGCGGGTGAGTTGGACGCCGTGACAGAAGTGCGGCTCGGCACCGCGCGCGCAGTTGCGAAAACAATTTTGTTTGAATACGATCCTGATCAAGGCTTCTTCACATTCCTGGATCCTATTCCGAACCAAAGCCCTGGGGAGAGTGATTCTAAACGGGGATAGAACGAAAAGCGCTTCCAGTCTTTGGGGAAACTCTAAACCGCAGTCGAAAGCGGGAGATTGAACCGGACGGAATGCTCACGCCCAGATCACAATGCGCGTGTGCAAGGTGAAGTGGGCGTTTTTCGTTCCTAATGTCACAGATGGGCCTGGACGGGACTGATCTCGCGTTGCGGGCGGTTGCCGCCGCTTGCGCTCTCGGCAGCACGGTCGGCCAGAACGAGATTCCTTTGACTGGCAGAAAAATCGTCGCTGATATCATTCGGGAGCGCCAGGCGGTAGTCGCTCAGGTCGCGGCCGTTACGCAAACATGCTTGCGACAATGCGTTTGTACTCTGCAGTTTCTGCCTGGTTGCTTGGGAAGACCTCAAGCAGGCGGCCGGCTAGACGTGCTCAGCACGCCTTGCCAGATCTGAGCTCCGTGCGGAGCCGCGCGCACGCGGTCCCTCACATTGAGAGCGGTATCCCAAATAAACACACGAAGTCCATGGTTCTCGACAGCATCAGCAATGACGGCATTGACGTGCTCATCTCCAAATCCATAACCGACGATCATCAAACGCACATCTCCTGCCTGTAGGACAGTCCTGAAGATCTGCCAATACAGCGCGAGCAAATCAAACGCGGCGATCTGCACGGTTTTCTGCGTTCCTATAATCATCGCGTTCCGCCCGTCCGGTGTGCGCCAGTTGAAAGACCCGTGTAGTTTGATTACGTTGAAAGCGCCTAGCAACGGAGTCGCCGATACGTCAGGAAGTGGTTCCATGATGAAGCCGTCGCTGTAAGGGCCGAGGTCCGTTGTGAAGAGCCTTTGATTGGCGCGGCGCTGCAGGCCGGGCAATGACGGCGCAGCCGCGCCGGATACATGCTGATTGTAGAGATGCCGTTCCGGCCAGAGGTCTTGATTGAGCGTAAACATGTAGCCGGATTTTACTCGATTGCCTTGCTGTCCCGAGAATCGGAACAGAAGCTCTTGGACTTTGTAGATGTTTATCCAAGGGTCGTGGTCCGGACGTGAGATCTCGGCGTCCATGGCAACGAATGCGTCCATGACCGCGCCTTCGAATACTTGACGATCCGTAGCATTGAAGGGCGCAGTCTGCAATCTACCAACGGCTGCCTCAAAAGAGGGTTCTTCAAGTAGCAGCTCACGAACTGAGTTGCGGTTCTGTACCGCAGCATTGCTCATCAGTTCCTGCCATATTTCTGGAGCGAGCGGAGCGCCCCAATTTCGCGTCCAGCCGGCGCCTGTCAGGATTGTGCGCTTGCTGAAAAGCCCAGTATCCAGTCCTAGTGTGCTCATGGCGATGCTACTCCGGGCGATTTAAGATTCAGAATGTCATGAGCTCAGTCCCCGCGAAGTCCGGGACCGCAGATCGAACGGACGCGCCGGGCAAGCTGGCACCAGAACAGACGATTTGTTGTTCCACTCGAAGCATGGAGCGCTATGCGGGAGCGCACGGACCAGCAAAGTCGTAGTCGAGGCATACGTCAATTCAAGGCAGACTGCCTCTATCTGCACTTCCTCCGGGCGAGAAGAGATTTGGTGGTTGTCCAAAGAGGAAGCGGCTAGGCATTTCCTTGAACAGCAAGTAATAGCTCTGTGTTGGAGTGGCCTCCTCAAAACTGCGGTTAATGAACCATTCGCCGTCGTCCGTTATACGTGGCTGCGAGTAGATGATGGACGGCGGCGGGAAGAGCACCTGCCCCTTAGGTCCGCGCCACATTTTCATGTCCAAGCGATCCCTTTCACTGAAAGGAATCCAAGCTTCGAAGGGAGACCAGGTCCCAGCTCTGGGTCGAACCTCAAACACGGCGGAGAAGGGCCCCATGCGGGGGTGCTGATTGATGCAGAAAGGAGCTAATTTGGGTCGGGGTACGTCTGGCATTCGCCTTTGTGCAGCTGAAGCGACTCGCTCCGGCCAATCGGGGTCTCGAGTCGATACGTACAGTCGTGTGCGGATCGAGAGCGGAATCGAACTTGTGTCCGGCGTTGACGGGAAAATCCCGATGATAGGGAAGCCATCACCCCGGTCTTCGAGCGCTCGCGCGAGAGCGTATTCCAACTCTTCACGGCATGGCCCACTACGCAAGCTGTTTTGAGTTGCGTATACTGCCCACGCGTCGGTCTTCGTCTTGTCGCCGATTGCCGAGGCTATTTGCTGCCATAGACGATGTCCAGCAACGAGGTCCCATTTGTCCAGGTGAACCTCCACACCGCGGGAGATGATTTCCTGTGCGACGTACTCAACATCTTGGCTCCGATTGTCTTCCCAAGAATACGTTAGCCAGAGTCTACTCATTTGCCCAGAATTATACAAATGATTGCATCGACTTTACTCTGATTGAAGAACTATCATCTGTCTTTAGTCTCGTCTAGACGGCATAGCACAATATTTGTCCCGAATGTCCGCGTTTTCACCGGTACCCAGTTAGGCTGATCTTTGCGCGTTTGTCGTTCCTGATATGTTGCAGGCCGCTAGTCGCAATTCGCTAACAGCCGTACAAGCCAACCTCGGGCGATTGACGATTACTTTCACTTGACGCGTCTAAGCATGAACTGCCCTATCA
>CAXUCT010000275.1:0-6196 GCA_964249415.1 uncultured Bryobacteraceae bacterium
GGTCTGAGACGATGTCGCCGTAAAGATTCGGCAGCAGCAAAAGGTCGAACGTTTCCGGCCGCATCACCAGTTGCATGGACGCGTTATCCACAATCAGTTCTTTGTACTGGATCTCTGGATAGTGCTGGGCTGTCTCGCGGCAGCAGCGCAAGAAAAGGCCATCAGCCAGTTTCATGATGTTGGCTTTGTGAATGGCCGCGACTTGCTTACGGCCGTTTTTCCGCGCATATTCGAAGGCATACCGCGCGATGCGTTCCGAAGCGGTGCGGGTAATCACCTTCAGGCTGGTGACAACGTCTTTGACGATCTCATGCTCCAGCCCCGAGTAAAGATCTTCCGTGTTCTCGCGAAAAATCACCATGTCGATCTTCACGTCCTGAAAACGTGTTTTGACGCCGGGCAGAGTTCGAACCGGGCGCACGTTCGCGAACAGATCGAGCGTCTTCCGCAACGCCACGTTGACGCTCTGAAAGCCTCCCGCAACCGGCGTTGTCACAGGTCCTTTCAAGCCAACACGCGTTTCATTGAGTGAATCAAGAAGGTACTGCGGCAGCGTTTTCCCGGCTTCTAAAATGATGGCTTCGTTCAGTTCGGCTTTACGCCAGCTGATGTCTACACCCGTGGCTTCTACAGCCCGAACAGCGGCTTGCGTCACCTCCGGACCGATGCCATCGCCAGGGATCAAGGTGCAGTGGTGGGACACAACTCATCTTATGCGTCGCACTCAAGGCGTTAGACTTGCGGTACATTTCAGTGAGCGATGAGCTTTGATCTAGAATGTTTTCCGGTAGGCAGAATGCAAGTGGACCTCTGACAAGAGTGAGTGAATACCCTAGTCTGGTCGCAGACACAGCCCTTTACCTGCTACGTTTAAGAGTACACATAGATGCAGACGCAGCCAGTAACACAGCTCCCCTACCCTCCAGAGCCGAACGAACGACTCAATTGGACCACCACGATAGTGATGGTGATTCTACACATAGGAGCCATTGCCGCTCTGTTCATGTTCAGTTGGAAAGCGCTGTTCACCGCAGTGTTTCTATACTGGGTCTCCCTTTGCCTGGGAATAAGCATGGGTTATCATCGCCTGCATACTCATCGAGCTTATAGGATCCCTCGGCTGGTTGAGTACTTTTTCGCAATTTGCTCCGCGCTCAGCTTGGAAGGCGGACCCATCTTCTGGGTTGCCACTCATCGTATTCATCATCAGAAGTCGGACCAGGAAGGTGATCCGCATTCGCCACGGGATGGAGCTTGGTGGGCGCATGTTGGCTGGATTCTTCTAGGTGAGTCAAAGCACGCCAATACACGCTTAATGTCTAAATATGCGCCGGATCTGGCGAAAGATCGCTTTTACGTATGGTTGAATAACTACCATTGGTTGCCCGTTGTGGTCGTCTCTGTCATCCTCTATGCAATTGGCGGCTTGCAACTGTTCCTTTGGGGTACCTGCCTGCGGATTGTCGTCGGTCTGCACGGCACTTGGCTGGTGAATTCCGCTACTCACATGTGGGGCCGGCGCCGGTTCGATACTCGCGACGATTCACGCAACAGTTGGTGGGTGGCGCTGCTTACTTTTGGAGAGGGCTGGCACAACAACCATCATGCGCATCCCACTTCTGCCCGCCATGGCCTGGCATGGTATGAATTCGACATCTCCTGGATACATATTAAGTTCCTGACCCTTTTGGGAATAGCTAAATCCGTGCGAGTCGCTCGCGTAGACGGCAGCTCGACTTCCATAGCAGACCGTAAGGCCGCTTAGAATCCTTCCCGCTGCACGCTCTGCAAAAATGGGCATATGCCCCGGATTGAGCGTGCCCTGCTAAGCGTAACCGACAAAACCGGAGTCGTTCTTTTCGCCGACAAGCTGCACGAACTCGGCATAGAGATCATCTCGACCGGAGGCACTGCCAAACTGCTCCGGGCGAATCACATTCCCGTGCGCGAAGTCTCTGAACTGACTGGTTTTCCGGAAATGCTCGATGGACGGGTCAAAACCATCCATCCGCGCATCGCCGCAGGCATTCTTGCTGTTCGTTCTAATCCTGAGCACATGCGCTCTTTAGGCGAGCATGACATCCCACCCATCCAGCTAGTGGTGGTGAACCTATATGAATTTGAGAAGTTCGCGGCGCAGCCGGGCGTCACGCGCGAAGAACTGATTGAGAATATCGACATCGGCGGCCCTACAATGATTCGCGCCGCCGCAAAGAACTTTCAAGACGTCGCCGTTGTCGTCTCACCCAGCCAGTACGAAGCCCTTCTGGTGGAGATGATATCGAGCGGTGGCGCGCTCAGCGGCTCGACACATTGGAAGCTGGCGCAGGAGGCCTTCTCACACACTGCGGCTTATGATCAAGCGGTCTCGGCGCGGCTGGGGAGCATCGACTCAGAAGGAGCGGACCGGCCGGAGGAATTGCCCACCTGGATGCGCATTTCAGCGCGCCGCACGGCTTCGCTTCGCTACGGCGAGAATCCGCATCAGCAGGCCGCTCTCTATACATTTCACAACGCCGGCGTAGCCGACGCCGAGCAGCTCCACGGCAAGGAGCTCTCTTACAACAACCTGGTTGACCTGGATGCGGCTTGGCTGCTGGCGCAGGAGTTTGAATCGCCCGCCGCTGCGATCATAAAGCACACTAATCCTTGTGGCTGTGCCGAACAACCTTCGCTTCGGGAGGCGTATCTCAAGGCACTCGAAGCGGATCCAGTTTCGGCGTTTGGAGGAGTCCTCGCATTCAACCGGCAACTCGATGCGGAAACGGCGGAGGCGGTGAGCAAGCTTTTCGTGGAGGCGATCGCCGCCCCGTCGTTCTCCGCTCAGGCGCTGACCATCTTGACCGCGAAAAAGAATTTGCGATTGGTCAAAGTGGAGCCAACGAGAAAGCCGGAGCCGGTGATCAAATCCATTTCCGGCGGCTTGCTGGCTCAGACGGCGGATATTATGCCCCTTGACGTGTCCACGCTCCAGGTAAAGACGAAGCGCGAACCCACCGCACTTGAGCGCGAAGCGCTCATCTTCGCTTGGAGCGTGTGTAAGCACGTGAAGTCGAATGCGATCGTCTATGCACGGCCTGGCCAAACGGTCAGCGTGGGAGCAGGTCAGATGAGCCGCGTGGATAGCGTGAAGGTCGGGATCATGAAGGCGGTGCTACCTATCGCTGGAACGGTGATCGCATCCGATGCCTTCTTCCCGTTTCCAGATGGCGTGGTAGAAGCGGCACGCCACGGAGTCACTGCGGTAATCCAGCCAGGCGGCTCGGTTCGGGATGAAGAAGTGATTGCCGCCGCAAACGCCTACAATCTCGCGATGGTCTTCACAGGCATCCGGCATTTCCGGCACTAGAGGTTATCTAAGTCTTCATCCGCGCCATGAAGTAAAAGCCGGCGAGCGCAAAAATCACATCCGGCGACCACGCTGCCATCGCGGCGGGTAACTGGTTCAGATCCCCAATCTGTTGGAACAACGTTCCTATCGTCCAATAGGCGATCGCTATGCCCAAGCTGATTCCCACGGGAGCCATTGCGCCGCGATTCCCCGCGAGAAAAGCAAACGGTATGCTGAGGATCGCCATAATCAGCGCAAACAGCGGAACGGCGAATTTCTTGTAGTACTGCACGCGCAGAGGAGTCGTATCCATTCCGCTCGCCTGCTGTTCGCGGATGTATTGGCCCAGCTCCTCGAAGTTCATCTCTTTGTATTCCTTCTCCTCCTTTACAAACCAGGATGGAGGCTCCGAGAGCTCGCGGAACTCTGCGGTCGAGTTATAGAAGCGCTGAAACGGTACTTTGTCCGTCACGTCGTGGCTGATGCCATTTTGAAAGATCCATGTGTGCTGCTCAGGACTCCAGCGGGCGAACTCGGCCGAAATCTGATGCACAACTTGGAAACTCGCCGGATTCAGCTCATACACATTCACTTTGGACATCACCGCCTTCTCCGGATCTAGAAAGTGATAGTTGTAAATGCGCGAGCCCTGTCCATACACCCATTCGCGATTTCTTCGCAGATGCGTCGCGACGGGCTTCTTTTTGATTTCGGCGCGCAGCATTTCTTGCCGGCGATTCGCTTCCGGTATATAGCGGTGGTCAAACGCGAACAACATGCAGCTTACAAGCAAACTGGCCACCAGCACGGGCGCTGCCAGGCGATGGACGCTCACTCCCCCCGCCTTGAACGCTGTCACCTCGTTGTATTTGGTCAGAACGCCAAAGCAGATAAGTGACGCGACCAAAGTGCCGATGGGCGTGAGCTGGTAAATCAGGCTAGGCGCCAGATGCCACAGGTAATCCAACATCGTCGACATGCTGATATCGTTCTTGATCATGTCGCCCAGCAGCTCAAAGAACGTGAACACTTCAATCAGCGCCACCAACGCGGCCAACAGCACCGCAAGGTAAAACAAAAACCCATTCAGCACGTAGCCGTCGATCAGCATGGGACGGAAGCCGAAGCCGCGCGCGCTCTTCGGGCGAGCTGCGGAGCGAACTGCCGATCCAAGCGCCGGGCGAAGTTGTTCTATCCTCTTCGCAATCCACTGGAATAGACTTTTGAGCCAACCTATAAGATCACGGTCCTCTGGCTTTTCCAGCCGTGACAGCATCACCACGCCGGCGATGGCGAACACCACGTCCGGTGTCCACACTGCTACTGGAACAGGCAAACTTCCTTTGCGCGCCAATCCGATCAACGTGATGAATCCCAGGTAATACAGAAACGCGACCAGTACCGTCAAGATGAAGGCCGCTGATTTCCCGCCTTTGCGTGACGACACACCTAGCGGTATGCCGACCAGTGCAAGTAAAACGCATGCTAGCGGAAGAGCGAAGCGCTGGTGCAACTCAATAGCCGCATCGGTGTAATCTTCGCGTGAAAGGTCGTGGCGCTTGTACACGCGCTTATACAGCGGACCCGTGTCCATCTCCTGCACTGTCTTGTTGACCTGCAGATCTTCCTGTTTCTGTGCCTGCAGTGATTCAACCTGGCTGGGCGCCGCGGTGGTGATCACCTTTCCTTCTTTGTCGCGCTCACTGGTGCGAACGTCGCGCATGTCCAGGATGATGCGGTTGTGCTCGGCGTCGGCATGCGGAATGGCTTGTTCGGCCACAATCACGCGCGGTCCCTCTCCGCGATCTTTTCCCTGCTGCTGCAGTTCGCCGGCCGGTGTCACGTCCGCGATAAACACCTGTTGCCAGATGATCTGTTTGCCCTCCGTCTTAACATCGCCGACATAGAGAACGGTATTGGGAAAGTCTTCGTCGAAAATTCGCGACTCAATCGCGCCGGTGAGCTGTGCCGCTGCGAAATTGCGCGCTGCCTTTGATTCCAGGTGCAACGAGAGAGGTGTCAGCCACAAGGACGCCATGGCCGTCACAACAAGTGCGCAAGAGGAAAACAGCAGGACTGGCCGGGCCACCGTGATGCTTGAGATGCCCGCTGCGCGCATGGCCGTGATCTCGCTGTCAGCAGACATGCGGCTCAAGCCGATCAAGATCCCCACCAGCACTCCCAGCGGGAGCGCAAAGGGCATCGTCGAAGGTAGCGCGTATAAAAACAGCTTCGCGATCACCGGTGCTGGCGCGGAGACCTTCACCAGCAGAGCCGATAACCGTTCTATCGTTCTCAGAAAGAGAACGAAAATAAATAGCGATGTCCCGAGAAGCGCGCTAGCGAAAACTTCGCGAAAAATCGCCCTGCTTAAAATCCGCATCCACTTAGTGCTGCGCGATAAGCGCCGGAGCGGGAACCAGCGGAAGTCTGCCGGCGTCTTCTTCCACTCGCGCAAGATCTACATTGGCAAACAAGAGAGAAGGGCAGATCACGGAGGATGTGGTCGCGTCTGAGCTTGCATCTGCTAAATCAAAGCTTGAGCCGTTGTTCACGTAATTCAGCACGTACGGATGATCCGATGCGGCGTCTATGTCCCGCAGATCTTTGGCGCTGAACTCTTTGAAGCGTACGCCCCGCACTAGCTCCTCGTGTCCATCTGCATACAGTCGAAACGCCAGCAACGGTGAGTTGAGCGTGCGCGTATATCCATTCCTCTGAAGCTGACGCGCCAAGCTTTGCAACTCTTGTAAGCTGGCTGTTGACGGGAAATCCATCCGCCGGACTATCACGCCATACTTCAGCCCGGCCGCCTTCACTTTCTCCACCAGCTTCGCCTTTAACTGTGCTTCTGATACGGTCAGA
>CAXUCT010000275.1:6206-6508 GCA_964249415.1 uncultured Bryobacteraceae bacterium
GTCAGATCCGCTTGAATAAACAGATTCCCAATCACCGCCGCCTCTGACCCTAATCCACCCGGCAAGCGCCCGTGCCCGTTCGATGCCTTGAAGGTACGCACCGGTTGGCGGCTGAACAAAAACCCTTTCAGCGTGCCCTTCTCCACCACGGTCACGCGTTCGGACGGAACCCCTTCATCGTCCACTTCGTAATACCCGGACAAAGGCGTTTCTCCAAACTCATCGGCGCGCGGATTATCGTAAATTGTGAGCCAGTCCGGGGTCACCTTCGAACCCATCCGCGCAGACCACACGCTGTCCAC
>CAXUCT010000276.1:0-6502 GCA_964249415.1 uncultured Bryobacteraceae bacterium
TACGATCTACACCCAGCTATAACCGCTAGACGCCAGCGGCAACGACCGTATACGCTGCCCCGTCACCGCAAAGATCGCGTTGCACACCGCCGGAATGAGCGGCGGCAAGGCCGGTTCGCCTAACCCCGTCGGCTCATGTTCGCTCTTCACAAACGTCACTTCAATCTGTGGTGCCTGCCGGATGCGCAGCAATTGAAATTTATCGTAATTCGTCTGCACCACTTTGCCCTGCTCCAGCGTAATCTCCTGATGCATCAACTCGCTCAGCCCATCGATAATGGCGCCTTGCACCTGCGCTTCCGCGCCGCTTGGATTAATGATCTGGCTTCCGTTGTCCACCGCCGCCCAAACCTTGTTCACCTTCACTGCTTTGTTCGCGCTCACGCTGACTTCCGCCACGTGCGCCACATAGCCCTGATAGCTCCAGTGGAAAGCCACGCCCATCGCGGTGCCCTTCGGCAATGCGCGCTTGCCCCAACCTGACTTTTCGGCCACCGTAGTCAACACGTTACTCATACGGTCCACATCGTAGGATTCGCGCTTTGCGCCCGCGGCCGTTTGACTCGGCTCATTCTCCACCTTCGGCTTGGCCGCTCCTTTTACCATCTGCTTGCCCGGTGCACCCAGCAATGCAAAGCGAAACTCCATTGGATCTTTGCCGGCTGCGTGTGCCAGCTCATCGATAAAAGATTGGAAAACAAACGCCTGCGAATTGGCGCCCGGAGCTCGCAACGCACCTGTCTTCAGCATCAACGGCATCGCCGACGAATACATCGCAAAGTTGTGAACGAATCCGGATGGAAACTCCGTCGGAGCAATGCTCGCGGATGGTGAGAATTGATCGCCCTCGCCATAGCTCACAAAATGATTGCTCCACGCTGTTACTTTGCCGTCGCTATCCAGGCCGCCCTTCAGGAAGTGGAATCCACCGGGCCGGTAATAATCGTGCGTCATATCGTCTTCGCGCGACCAAACCAGTTTCACAGGCGCGCCATTCATCTGTTTAGCGATCGCGGACGCCTCCACCATGTAGTCGTTCGTGAGTCCGCGGCCGAAAGACCCACCCGCCCGCAACGAATGAATCGTGATGTCGGTCTCGGCCACGCCTAATTGCTTCGCCGTGAGTGTGCGTCCACGCGCCGGCAACTGCGACGTCGACCAGATCTCCAGCTTCCCGTCCTTGAACTGCGCGCTGCAATTGCGCGGCTCTAATGGCGCATGCGAAATAAAAGGATACGAATATGCCGCTTCGAGTGTCTTCGCGGCGTTCTTTAGCGCACCGTCCACGTCGCCATCTTTTTTCAATGTCCGCTGCGGCGCCTGATTGTTCAACTCTTGCGCGTGCTGCGCAAACTGCTCGCTCGTCTGGCTCGCCCCCGGACCTTCGTCCCACTCCACCTTCAGCTTCTTGCGCGCTGTCTGAGCCTGCCACCAGGTCTCCGCCACAATCGCCACGCCCGCTTCCAGCCCCGGGTCGCCTTCAGTTACCGGCCCTGCTTTAGCGCCCGCCGCGTCCAACACGAACGCGTGCTTTACACCCGGTTGCTGCTTAATCTCATCCAGGTTGGCGCTCTTCACCTTGCCGCCGAACACCGGGCATTTTTGATAGCTGGCATACAGTATTCCCGGCATTGTGAAGTCGATCCCGAAGAGTGCTTTGCCTACCGTGATGTCCGGCACATCCACGCCCATCGTCGGTTGCCCAATGATTTGGTAACTCGCCGCCGGCTTCAGCTTCACAGATTTCAGATCCGGCGTGGGCATTGTCGCCGCAGTTGCCGCCAGTTCTCCATAGCCTACCGAGCGGTCCGTAGCGCGATGATAGACGCGCCCGTGCGACGTGTAGCACTCCGATTCCGGCACGCCCCACTTCTTGGCCGCCGCCGCAACCAGCATCTGCCGTCCGGCCGCGCCCACCTGCCGCATGGGCACCCAGTTGTTTGACGCCGCGCGGCTACCGCCGGTCGTCTGCAAGCCATACTTGGCGTCCAGATCCGCCTGCTCTACCTTCACGCTCTTCCAATCCACATCTAGTTCTTCGGCAATCAGCATCGGCAGCATGTTCCGGATGCCCTGCCCAATCTCCGGATTTCTCGATACCAGCGTCACGGTCCCATCCGGGTCAATGCGGATGAACGCATTCGGTACCAGCGGTGGCTGCTGTGGCGCTTGCTGCCCAGAGGCTTTCGGCGGGAGGTACGTCCCCAGCAGCATGCCGCCGCCGGACAACGCAGTCACTTGTAAAAAAGAACGACGGCTTAGGCGCATGGCTTATAGCCCTCCCTGTCCGTTGCCGGACTCTACCGCAATGGACTCCGCGCGCTGCGCCGATGCTTTGGCGTGCATCGAAGCGGCCTTGTGGATCGCCTGCCGGATGCGCGGATAAGTTCCGCAGCGGCACACATTCCCGTTCATAGCGCTGTCAATATCCGCGTCCGTGGGCGTCGGCTGTTTCTTCAGCAGCGCCGCCGCCGACATAATCTGTCCCGCTTGGCAGTACCCGCACTGCGGCACATCGATGTCCCGCCACGCTTGCTGCAGCGGATGCGATCCGTCCGGCGACAGCCCTTCAATGGTCGTGGTCGGTTTACCCGAAGCTGCCGATATCGGCGTCAAACACGACCTGACCGGCTGCCCGGCTAGATGCACGGTGCAGGCTCCGCATTGGCCGATGCCGCATCCATATTTCGTTCCATGCAAGTTCAGCACATCGCGAAGCACCCACAAAAGCGGAGTATCGGGAAGCACATCGACGGTCGAAGATCGTCCGTTTACAGTCAGATTGATCGCCATAGGTTCACCTCAGAACGATACGCCTAAAATAGCAGCCGAAGGAGGCTGGGCCCGGC
Source organism: uncultured Bryobacteraceae bacterium (assembly GCA_964249415.1). Lineage (GTDB taxonomy): Bacteria > Acidobacteriota > Terriglobia > Bryobacterales > Bryobacteraceae > Bog-105. The sequence goes on from CAXUCT010000276.1 coordinate 2,850, forward strand.
AGTTATGATGTTCGAGTGAAGCCAACCGTTATTCTGCTCAGCGTCATTCTCTTACTTCCGGCCGCCTGCTCCTCTGGAGCTGAGCGCGGCATCGCCGACAAACGAAGCGATTTCGGAAAATTTCTCCCGATGACTGGCGATCCAGCCAAAGACGGCCTCATAGCCGTCCGGCCCTATTTCAAAGCCGCCAACCGCGCTCAAATCATGCGTGCTATCGAAAGCGCCTGCCGCAGCGTGGGAGCGAACGGTCGGCACAAAGAAGGCAGTTCCTCCTTCGATCCCGCCACCCAAGCCGGCTACTACGTGAACTGCAATCCGGAAAATCGCCAGCTTCTAAACGGCTACGTGCCCGCCAATTCAGCCCACGCCCCACATAGCCGTCCTCCCGAATAGCGCCTCAATTCGCGCCATCAGCAGCCGAACCCAAAACGATGGACAATAGGGATAGATACTATGGTGCCCCTGGCATTAGACTCCACTGCGACCAGAACGGCAGAGATTATAGCCCACGCGGCCGTCGCTTTAGATGGTCAAGCCAACGCGATGGGCTGGCTGAAACAGCCGCATTCTAATCTCGCGAATAGAACGCCTCTTTTCGTGTTATTCCACGGCATACCTGAGGAACTGCAATTAGTGGATGAGTTGCTGTCCGCACTTGAAAACGGCATTTATACGTAAATGCAAGTTTGGCGAATCTGCAAGAGGGTTTACATCGCAACGTCGTTTTCCGGTGCTGGAGGTTTAACCAGTGCGGGCCGCTGGCATCATAAGGGGCACTTAATTGTTTATACGGCTCAATCCCTCTCATTAGCAGCGCTCGAATCCTGGATGCATGTAGCTCCGGACCATCCGCTGCCTAACTACGTTGCCGTTCCGGCTGAAATCCCAGATGAGTTGACGATTCAAAACATTCATGAGGCAGACCTGCCTTCTGGCTGGCGCGAAGCGACCCCCGGCCGGCAGCCTTGCGGGATATCGGAACAGCTTGGCTGCTTTCGAACTTTTCTCCTGTCGCTTGTGTCCCCTCAGCAGTCATTCCAGGCGAGTTCAATTACTTGTTGAATCCGTCACATTCCAAATTTCAAAAAATTCAGCTTGGTAACCCGGCTCCCTTCAAATTTGATCCGCGAATGTGGAAGCCTCCACTTCGACTGTGATGCCTTATTTCCGATGTCCGTTAAACCTCAAACTCCGCCCACATGACCGTATGATCCGACGCCGCTGCCGCTTCCCGCGGAGCCACATCCACATCCGCCGCTCGGCATAACTCTGCCAACGCCCCCGTCGCGAGAATGTGATCAATCCGCCAACCCCAGTTGTTCCCATATGCATTCCGGAAATAGTCCCAATACGTGTACTGCACCCGCTCCGGATACAGCTTCCGAAAAACGTCCACCCATCCAAACGCGACTACTTCTTTGTAAGCCCTCCGCGCATCAATGTGAAAATCCACGTCGTTCACCCTCCGGTCGGCGTGATACACGTCAATGGGCTCCGGGGCAACGTTCAAATCGCCTAACCAGACGGCGGGCTTCGCGGGGTCCAAATGCCCTTCGAAATACTTGCGCAGCCGCCCAAACCACGCCAGCTTAAACTCGTACTTCTCGGTGCCGGTCTTGTATCCTTGCGGAACGTACGTGTTCACAATCGAGACTCCGTCGATCACGGTACGCAGAATGCGAACCTCTTCGTTATCCGCGCCTTCATGTAGACCGTAAGCCACCTGTTCGGCCGGCTTCTTGCTCAGCGTCGCCACGCCGTTGTAACCCGCCATCCCGCGAAACGAAACGTGATACCCCGCGTCTTCAAACGCCGCCACCGGAAAATCAGCGTCCTTTACCTTTGTCTCCTGCAGGCACAACACATCGGGCGAATTCTTCTTCAGCCACTCCGTCACAATCGGCAGCCGCTTGCGAATCGAGTTCACGTTATACGTCGCAATCTTCATGTTGTCGCGAAAGCCTCGGCGAGGTGCACCCATCCTAGATGTCCGTGTTCAGGAATCTAATACGGAACTTCGGCGGTTGCGGTTGAAACACAAACCTCTCTGCATCATTCCTATTGACGAATGCAGCCAGATAACAACACGGGCGCTTTCGGAGCACCAGGCATGGAACCGCGCTGGACCCATGGCAACAAAGACGGGATCGGGACAGCCTATTCGGCATCGAGCCAGCTATGGTTTACTCTCTTCGGCGGCATTGTCACCGAAGTCTATTTCCCCACAGTTGACCGCCCCCAATTGCGTGATCTCCAGTACCTGATCACCGACGGGAAGACCTTTTTCCACGAAGAGAAGCGCCATTTAGAGACTAAAGTCGACCGGCTTTCCGATCATTGTTTGGGTTTCCTCTGCACCAACTCAGACCCCCATGGGCGCTACTCCATCAGCAAGCAAGTCATCAGTGATCCGCATCTGCCCTGTCTCCTGCAGCGCACGCGTCTCACCGGCCCCGACCAGGCATTTCTCTCAACACTGAAACTATTCGCACTGTGCGCCCCGCATCTCGAAGTAGGCGGTTATGGCAACACTGGCTATATCGTCAGTGCGAATGGCTGGCGCATTCTCATGGCCCGCAAGCACGGAACATGGCTCGCCATGGTTGCCACTGTTCCCTTCTCGCGAACTTCTTGCGGCTATGTCGGCACCAGTGACGGCTGGACTGATCTGCATGAAAATTTGCAGATGGATTACCAATTCGATCATGCGGACGACGGCAACATTGCACTCACTGGCGAATTCGATCTAAGCCAAACGCGCGAGTTTACCCTAGCCCTGGCATTCGGCCACAATGAACATCGCGCCATTACCAATCTGTTTCAATCTTTGGGTACTCCGTTCAGCGACCACCTCGACCGCTATAAAAAACAGTGGGAAAGCGTGGCGGCTCATTGGCGGCCCCTCGAGAAATGGTCGTTTGACGGAGGCAACCTATTCCGAAGCAGCTATAGTTTGTTGCACGCGCATGAAGACAAATCGTATCCTGGCGCGCTGATTGCTTCGCTCTCCATCCCCTGGGGAGAGGCCAAGGGTGATCAGGACCAGGGCGGCTATCACTTGGTTTGGACGCGCGACATGGTTAATAGCGTGATTGCGCTCCTCGCCGCCGGCGACGCAGCCACACCGCTGCGCGCTCTCATCTTCCTGGCCGTCTCTCAACACGAAGACGGTGGATTCGCGCAAAACTTTTGGGTCAACGGTGACGCTTACTGGACTGGTATGCAGTTGGATGAAGTGGCCTTTCCTATCATGCTCGCTTGGCGGCTGCGATGCCAAAAGGCGCTCAAAGACTTCGATCCATACACTCTGGTGCGGAAAGGCGCCGCTTACCTGATCCGTAAGGGCCCGGTGACCGAGCAGGAGCGATGGGAAGAAGCCAGCGGCTATTCCCCCTCCACGCTCGCCTCCACCATCGCTGCGCTTATCTGTGCTTCGGAGCTCTTTCGCGATCACGGCGACGAAACAACCGCTGCCTTCGTCGAAGAATTTGCAGACTTCCTTGAGTCCCACATCGAGGATTGGACGGCCACCCGCGAGGGATCTCTCCCTCCAGGCATTGCCAATTACTACATGCGCATTCTGCCTGAGCAGGTCGGGGACAAGCATCCTGCCGAGAATCCGGAAACCCGCATGCTTAAGATCAAAAATCTGC
>CAXUCT010000277.1:0-5089 GCA_964249415.1 uncultured Bryobacteraceae bacterium
CGCTGCCGAGTGGGCCCTGATGTTGAGCGGCAACGCGCGCCTGACAGCAATCGACAATGGCGGCCGGAGCTACGTCAAGGACGTAAAGGTCAACGACCTGTGGTTCTTTCCAAGTGGTACTCCACACTCCATCCAGGGGCTGGCCCCGGATGGCTGCGAGTTTCTGCTCGTCTTTGATGACGGCAAATTTTCCGAAGGCAATACCACGCTGATTTCAGACTGGACCCGCCATACGCCGCGTGAGGTGCTGGCTAAAAATTGGGGAGTGCCTGAGAGCGATCTGGATGGCGTATATAGCGTCCCTCCAGACGGGCACTACATCTTCCAAACCCCGGTACCTGGCCCGTTGGAAGAAGATCGTCGCGCGGCAAGCGGATCGAAAGGTCTATCGGAAGTAGCCTTCGATTTCCCCATGCGCTCCATGCCGCCGACCTTCAAAACAAAGTCCGGTGAAGTAAGGGTGATCGATTCGCGCAACTTCCCCGTCGCGACAACCATTGCGGCTGCACACGTCATCGTCAAGCCTGGTGGTTTACGGGAATTACATTGGCATCAGAATGCCGATGAGTGGCAATACTTCGTGCAGGGCAGCGGCCGCATGACGGTCTTCTTCAATGGTGGAAAGGCGCGAACGGCGGATTTCAATGCAGGCGATGTCGGCTATGTGCCAAAGACCTTCGGTCACTACATCGAAAACACCGGCAGTACGGACCTGGTCTTCCTCGAAATGTTCAGGGCCAATCGCTTCCAGGACTTGTCATTGTCCGATTGGGTAACCCACACGCCGCCGGAGCTGGTTATGCAACATCTGCGCATCAGCAGGAAGACCCTCGACGCAATCCCGCACGACAAACCGAACATCGTGCCCGCTTAACAAACTCTAACTGCCTCTCGATATGAACATCCTGCGCTCATGAGACTCGCCACGCCGTAAGTATCACCTCGGGGTCATGCACCGTGAGCTCCATCCCTCGCTCGGCAGGCGCGAAGCGTATACGCACTGCGCTGGCTCCAGCCGGATGAAATGTACGATCCCCCAAGTGGATCAACCCTCGCCCTGTAGTTCCTAGACGTGTAAACAGAAGCTGCCCGCTGGCTTCGGTGATTTCAATCCGCTCGGCGGTGCCGCTCCCGAACGCGTAGGTTCCCTTCAACGCTGCCAAATCCTCGCCGGTAAGCGGAAGCTCAGGCTCTGTCCCCGCATCGCCCAACGAATCCAAATACTGAAAAACAGCCTCGGCCTGCACGCCGCCGGCCTTCGCGTGTGCCAATAGACTGATGCTATGTGGTCCCGGGATCCGCTGCGCGCCGGGCTGCGCCGCCACGAACGCCTTCACTACATCCAGTTGCCCCAGCATCGTTGCAGAGAACAGGGACGGACGCGCCCCATGCGAAATCAACAACTCGGCGATCTCGCGGTGCCCGGTATGCGAAGCCGCGCCCAGTGCTGTCTCCCAATCTCCGAATCCCCAATCAATCGCTGCCTTCGCCAGCGCGGGGTGAGCCGTTACCAGCTCCCGAACTCGCTTCATATTTCCATGCGAGACGAGCACCATTTCGTGAACCATTGCTGGCGATTGCAACGGAAACGCGTTCGCCGGTTCCGGCGAGGCCTCCAGCACGCCGCTAACGCAAGGTAACAGGCTCAGGGGCGCCACTTGTAGTAGATGGCGGCGTGAAAAGAAGTCATGCATAGTCTGCTCCTCAACGGTCGAAACAATCTTACGGTCTATCGTGCCTATCTGCGCTCAGGAAACGATCAAACGGGTACGAGGAAAATGTAAGGAAGCAAGTACTTGCTTTTCACTGGCTTGCAGATACCTGTGAGGCGGTCGTGCCATGCGCGTCCGCCTCAATTCGCGGTGAGAGATCCGCAACAATCCTCGCCGCCAGCTCAGATTCACTGACAGCAAGCTCGCCTGCCTTCGAGTCAATCCGCGCTACCCTCACATGCGTCTGCTGCGGAAGCCGAATCAGGTGGGCAAGCACGCTACATCCTGAGGAGGTCCGCTGAACCTGCCCCAGAATCACATACCTGGCATGAAGCGATGACCCGATCACAATCAGGTCGCGCTCGGTTCGTGGCTTCCGCAGAATCGCCGCGTTTCCGATGACCCCGTAACGTCCCCTGGCTGATCCCACCAAATCGGCAACCACGGAATCTGTAAGACTGTCGGCGAAGCGGTCGAAATCCGCGTTGCCCGTTTCGTTGTCGAAGTGTGTCACCGCAACGTTCGGAACCAGCGCCGCGCGGCTCCATGGGTGCGACCACCACACCAGGATTGCCGCCCCAATTAATCCAGCGAGTAGCACGCCCCTGAGTACCTGAGGCTTAGCCGCATTCCGTCGCGCCGCCATTGGCTCTGGCTGGTTCGGCGCGGATTTCTCCGCCAGCGTCACGGGCGCAATAAACTGGTATCCCCGCTTCGGAATCGTCTTTATAAACCTCGGCGATTCCGCCGAATCCCGCAGCGCGCTCCGAATCTGACCAATGCAAAAGTTGAGACCCCGGTCGAAATCGACATAAGTGTCTTCACCCCACACGGCCTGCTGCAAGATCTCCCGAGTCACTATCCCTTCGCGCTGTGCCAGAAGGATCGAAAGGACTCGTGCCGGTTGAGCCTGCAGACGCACTGGCGTGCCCTCACGCCGAAGCTCGCGCGTCTCCGGATCAAAATCGAAGGTGCCGAATCGAACACGCGCCATGTCACCGATTGTGGACCAAGGATTCGCTCAGTATCAACCGCAAGGAAAGTCGATCCGGTTGTGTGGCTTCCGCAGAGCTTGCCTTTGCCAAACTCCTAACATAGAAAGAATGGCCCAACCACAGCAGCCGCGCCCGTTCGCGAAAAACCTTCTCGTCATGAAATTCGGCGGCACCAGCATGGGCAGTGCCGAGCGCATGCGTGTCGCGGCGGACATCATCTCTGAGCAGACCAAAGTCCGCCCTGTAGCGGTCGTCGTCTCCGCTATGTCGAAGGTGACGGACCTGCTGCTTGAAACGTTGCACCGCGCCGAACTGGGTGACCGTAGTGCCGTTGATCTCAGCGTGCGCACCTTGCTCGATCGTCACCTAGAAGCGTGTGAGGACCTGTTCGCCGGTTTCGGAGAAGCTGGGGTCTTTCGTGATGAAGCGCATGCCAAGGTACAAACATTAGTGGCCGAATTCGGGCGCATCGCAAGCGGCGTTCTGATGCTGGGCGAACGTCCCCCGCGCTCGGTTGACGAAGCCATTGCCATCGGCGAACGCCTCTCTTCGACGCTGCTGGCGCAGTATCTCGAGTGTAGCGGAATTCGCGCCCAAGCTGTGAATGGAAGCTATGTGATTGTCACCGACTCTGTCTTCGGCAACGCCTCGCCGCAGATGGATCTCACGCGCAAGAAGTGCGCCGAACGCTTGCTGCCTTTGATTGAGAACCATATCATTCCGGTTATCACGGGCTTTAATGGCGCCACCGCGGATGGCCGTCCTACCACTTTGGGCCGCGGCGGGTCTGACTTCTCCGCTGCCATTCTCGCGGCCAGCCTCGACGCCCAGGAACTCTGGATCTGGACCGATGTAGATGGCATCATGACGGCCGACCCGCGTCTCGTCTCCGATGTCGCGGTTCTCGATCAGGTCACGTATGCCGAAGCCGCCGAACTCGCCTACAACGGAGCCAAAGTTCTGCATCCGCGCACCCTCGCGCCGCTTGTCGAAAAACAGATTCCGGTCTGTAGCAAGAACAGCTTCGCCCCGCACAAACCCGGCACCAAAATCGTCTCGCATTTTGACGAGCCCAAAGGCGTGCGTGCTGTGACATCCATGCCGGACGTGGCTCTGGTCTCCATGGAGCCGGCTAGTGCAGTTTTAAGCGGCACGCGTCTGATGGCCCGTTCGCTTGATGCCCTCGCGTTAGCCAACGTTGAGATTCTCGTCTTCAGCAGCTCCAGCTATCGCCAGAGCTTCTGCTTCCTGATTCGCAAACACGACATCAACGCCGCGCTTGAAGCTCTTTCGGCTCATCTCTCGATTGAACTGGCGCATGGATATCTGAAGCCGATCGAAGTGGACGAGAACGGCGGTCTGCTCGCGGTCGTGGGCGAGGGGAGGCGCGGAACCCCTGGTCTCGCTGGGCGCGTCTTTACCGCCATCTCGCGCGAGCGCATCAACATCATCGCTATCGCTCAAGGCTCGAGTGAAATTACGATTGGGATTGTGGTGCGCTTGGACGGCCTCGATCGCGCCGTGCGCGCCGTCCACGAAGAATGCCAGCTAGGAAAGCCCGAGATGGCAGCCGCTCTGGGCTGAAACCGCCGGCTCGTTTTGATGCACTCGCAGTCTGCGGACTTTAAAGGGCAGGCCAGTTGACCGGAACGTCTGCTCCAGCAGCTCTTGCACGCCCCCGAAATTCCGTTCCGCCAGCGCCACAATGGACGGCCCGGCACCGCTTAGGCAAACGCCTAACAAGTCCGGATGCTCCAGCGCCAATGCGCGGTCCAATCCCGGCACCAGCTTTTGGCGTGAGGGTTGATGAAGCCGATCGTTGATGGCCTCCCGCAATAGCGAAAAATTTCCACTTTGCAGAGCCTGCAGAAGCAAAGCCACTCTCTGCAAGTTGAACACCGCATCTTCGCGCGTGACGCGCTCCGGCAATACTTTCCGAGACTCCGCTGTGGGTAGCGCGTACTCCGGCGTCAGCACCAGAAACTCTAGCTGCTCGGGCCAAGCCAATCGCACTGCCACGGCAGACCGGTCCGGCAATTGACAGCTCGCCGTCAAGCCCCCTAATAGCGCAGCCGCCACATTGTCCGGATGGTGTTCCAGGGCGCATGCGGCGTTGAGCAATCCCTGCGGTGGCAGCGGACCCGCAATGGCTTCATAGAGCCGCAGACCTGCCACCGTCGCCGCCGCGCTACTGCCCAGCCCGGATTTCGTGGGAATGTCGCTGTGCACTTCTACGGCGAGCGAAGGAAACGCTCCGCCGCGTTGGCCCGCCACAAAACGAAATGCGCGCTCAATGTAGTTCTCGCCATCCAGCTCGCCGTTCAGGAATCGGAAATGCAGTTCATCCATGCCCGGCAGAACTTCCACCGTGAGGTGTAGGTA
>CAXUCT010000277.1:5099-6450 GCA_964249415.1 uncultured Bryobacteraceae bacterium
AGCTACGCCCAACGTATCGAAACCGGGGCCGAGGTTCGCAATCGAAGCCGGCACTCGAATTTCAAATGGCATCAGTGCACTAAAACTGCGGGGTGTTCTCGCGCTTCGCTGTTCGTGCGCGTTTTGATGATGTAGTCCGTATCTTTCAAGGCGTGCCCCGTCAGCACTGCGGCAACCGTTGCCTCGCGATCAATAGTACCTGCACTCACCAGCTTGCGAATGCCGGCCAACGTTGTCGCCGAAGCCGGTTCGCAGCCGATGCCATCGCGGCCAATCATCCGCTTCGCCTCGCCGATCTCCTCATCGTTTACATCCATCACAAGTCCGCCCGTAAACTCGATAGCTTGCAGCGCCTTCTTCCAGGACCGTGGATTCCCAATGCGAATGGCGGTGGCAACCGTCTCCGGATATTCAACGGCCGCCAGCTCCTTCCCGCCTGATCGCCAGAGTCGCGCCAGCGGATTGGCGCCTTCGGCCTGAACGATGACCATGCGCGGAACTTTTTCGATCAGCCCATGCGCCTTCAGTTCACGAAGCGCTTTACCGAATGCAGACGAGTTGCCCAGATTGCCGCCCGGGATCACCAGATAATCGGGCGACCGCCATGCCAGTTGCTCCAGCAGCTCAAACAAGGCGGTCTTCTGTCCCTCAATGCGAAATGGATTGATGGAGTTCAGGAAGTAGAGATCGCCACCGGTGCCATCGAGAAGTGTATTGAGCGCATCGTCGAAGCTGCCTTCTATCTGCACCACCTCGGCTCCGAAATCGATGGCCTGCGCCAGCTTGTTCGCCGATGCCTGCCCCACCGGCAGATACACCCGCGCGGTCATGCCGCCTCGCGCTGCGTAAGCCGCCAGCGACGCGGCTGTGTTTCCCGTCGAGGCGCATGCGACCGTCTTGGCGCCTAAAAACCTAGCTTCGGTCATGCCCGCTGTCATGCCCAGATCTTTGAACGAGCCCGTCGGATTCCAGCCCAGATGCTTAAACCAGAGGTGGCGGACACCGGCCCAAGCTGCGGTCGCTTGACCACGCACCAGCGGCACATTGCCTTCCCCCAAGGAAACTATCGCCTCCTCTGGGTAATCCGGCAAAAACTCCCGGAACCGCCACACTCCGCTCGCGTAGCGGTCGCATAACGACATGCGGCGTTCCAGCCAAAGATTTTTCAGGAACGAAGGCTCGTGCTGGCTTGCATCCACAACCACTTCCAGCAGGTCGCCGCAAGTCGGACACGCGAGTGCGCGGTCATGCAATTCCAAAGTTGTCCCGCACTCGGGAAGACTACAACGGAGATGAGTCATGCGATACGGATGCCGGTTCTTCTCAACGTAGCATCCGCAGTAGCTAAGCC
>CAXUCT010000278.1:0-1893 GCA_964249415.1 uncultured Bryobacteraceae bacterium
ACCATAAGCGCGCGCTTAGAAAGTACGGTCCGACGCTGCTGCACCGTTTCAGCTTCTGGCCCGTGCGCGTCAACAGCGAACACGTGCATTGGACAGGCTATCTGACGAGCGCTCCCACGCAAGCTGAATTGTTTGATGGATCAGAGGGTGAAGCGGCCCTCGCAGAGATGACTCAGGTTGGGGCGTCCGCGTGAGCGGCGCTCAGCCCAGTGCAGCGCCACCCCAAACCAGACCACCGCGCTTCCTGACGTGGCACCGTCGCGTACTCGGCTTTTGCCTGGTGATTTTCGCTTTTGAACTGGGTCTGTTTCTCGTGGTGTTTCCCTGGTTGAGTAATTGGGAAATCAGTTGGATTCCGGTGCACTCAGCGCGATTTTCTGAGCTGTGGATGAACCGTTACTTTCGCGGCGCGCTCAGCGGGCTTGGTCTGCTGAATATTTATGTCGCGTTCGGGGAGTTACTCAGGCAGTTGAAGTTGATCTTCGGGCAATGAGTGTGATTCGGTCCTCTCCAGCTTTCGGTCGACCTCAGAAAAGAGTACTTCCAGCTCAATTGCGGTAGTACCAATTCGTAAGACTCCGGCGGGTGAGATCCAACTTGGATCGAGTGCGCGTTCTCGTGAGAGCGCCCAAGCAGTGCGCTTCTCCGGGTCAATGATCCAAACGCAGTGAGATCCCCAGCCAATATATTGCTTCGCTTTTTCTAAAGCCTTTGGGAGAGTGTCGCCGGGAGATAAGATCTCAACACAAAGCTCCGGCGCGGCTATCGGATAGGAACCTCTAAATTTTCCTTGTACTGCGATGACGTCGGGCACAGGTTCCGCATCGGGGACCACTCTAAGGCGAACCTCCAGCGAGGTATTCCATCCAGCCCTCTCCAACAGTGTGGCGATGATGAATTGCACAATGCCGTGCAAGATAGTGGGCATAGATTTCTGGACGGCTTTGCCAAACCAGTATTCGTAGGCTGGTTTAGCCCCATCGTAGAGCCTATGAAACTCTTGAATGCTGAGCGGTAGAGGTTGAGCAGCCATGCTCCTATTGTGAATCCAAAAGAAAAGAGAATGTGACGCGGTCTACTCTTTCGGCCGGGCGATCTCTCCCGTTTTGGCGTTCACAATCCTGACGTAGTCGTCCGGCTTAAGAACGATTTGCGTACCGCGGACGCCAGCTGAGACGGAGATTACGTCGAATAAGATGGCGGTTTCGTCCAAGTAGACGGGATACTCTTTTTTTCCGGCGAGAGCTGTGACGCCACCGCGGATGTAGCCGGTGAGCGGTTGCACTTCTTTCAACGGCGCCAGTTCCATCTTCCGGTCGCCCGACAACTTCGCCAGCTCCTTCAGATCGAGTTCGCTATCACCGGGAACGACGGCTAAACAGACACCAGTACGATCGCCTTTCACCACCAGGGTCTTGAACACTTGCTCCGCGGGCAGTCCGATCTTCTGCGCTACACTTTCGGCCGTCAGGTCGTCGGGGTCTACTTCGTACTCGCGGAGCTCGTACGGAATCTTGAGCTCGTCGAGGAGGCGAACAGCATTGGTTTTCATTCGTTAGGAAGGTCGAACTGGACACCCTGCGCCAAAGGAAGTTGTGTCCCGTAGTTGATGGTGTTGGTCGCGCGGCGCATGTAGAGTTTCCAGACATCGGAGCCCGATTCGCGACCGCCGCCGGTTTCCTTTTCTCCGCCGAAAGCGCCGCCGATCTCCGCGCCGGAGGGGCCTATGTTGACGTTAGCGATGCCGCAATCGGAGCCGTCCGCCGAAAGGAATCGCTCCGCTTCCCGCAGATCCTGGGTGAAGATGGAAGACGCTAATCCCTGGGGCACATCATTGTGCAGATGGACCGCTTCCTCGAAGTCGCGGTATTTCAGCACGTACAGAATGGGGGA
>CAXUCT010000278.1:1903-3890 GCA_964249415.1 uncultured Bryobacteraceae bacterium
CGGCGGCCCATTCGATGGGGACGCGCTCACCACCCTTGATGGCAGCACCCGCCTCTTTCGCTTCGCCCAAACTCTTCCGCATGCCTTCAAAGGACCGGCGGTCGATCAAGGGACCTACCAGTGTTCCGGGTTCGCGTGGATCGCCGATAGGCACGGACATGTAGACGCGCATCAGGTGCGGGATCAGGCGGTCGTAAACGCTCTCGTGCACGATTAATCGCCGTAGGCTGGTGCAGCGCTGGCCCGCGGTTCCCATGGCGGCAAAGGCGACGGCTCGCACCGTGAGTTCGAGATCGGCGGAGGAGCACACGATCGCGGCGTTGTTTCCGCCCAGTTCGAGAATTGAGCGGGCGAACCGGTTCGCCAGGCGCGGCCCAACCTGCCGCCCCATGGCCGTAGAGCCCGTAGCTGAAACCAGCGGCACCAGCGGGTGGTCTACCAGCGTTTCGCCCAGCTCACGACCTCCCAGCAGAACTGCAGATAGTCCGGTGGGCACCTCGCCGAACTGAGCACAGGCGCGTTCAAACAACGCTTGCGTGGCGAGTGCACAGAGTGGCGTTTTCTCCGATGGTTTCCAGACGACAGGGTTCCCGCAGATCAGCGCGAGCGCAGCGTTCCATGACCAGACCGCCACCGGGAAGTTGAAGGCCGAGATGATGCCTGTGACGCCTAGCGGATGCCAGGATTCCATCATGCGATGCTCGGGGCGCTCTGTCGCGATCGTTAAGCCGCAGAGTTGCCGCGATAAACCGGCAGCGAAGGTGCAGATGTCGATCATCTCTTGCACCTCGCCTAAGCCTTCCGACAGAATCTTGCCCGCTTCAATGGTGACCAGCCGTCCTAAAGCATTCTTATGCTCGCGTAGTTCTTCGCCCAGTAGCCGCACCAGCTCGCCCCGGCGCGGCGCGGGCACTTTGCGCCATTCTAGAAACGCCTGGTGCGCCGCTCGAATCGTCTCATCGGCCTTCGCCGCATGGGTGACAGGAACATGGCCGATCACTTCGCCTGTAATGGGCGTCTGGACCGCCATTTGGCCGCCGGCAAGGCGATCACCAGAAATTCCGACTTCAGCCAGTAACGTGGCTGTCTCATCTGCAACACTTTTCATCTTCGAAAGCAGTCTACAACGTTATATGCCAGCGACTGTTTGGAAAGGCTATCTCAGCTTCGGACTTGTCTCGTTTCCCATACGGCTATTCGCCGCCGCGCGTTCAGAAACCGTGCACTTTCATCTGCTGCACAAGAAGGACTTATCCAGGGTGAAAGAGGTGATGTTCTGCGCGGAGGAGGACAAACCGATTGAGCGTTCGGACATCGTCAAAGGCTATGAGTATGAGAAGAACCAGTATATTGTTGTGGACCCGGAAGAGCTGGAAAAGGCGGCGCCTCCTACAGCGACGGTGATGGAGATTCTTCAGTTCGTGCGCATGGACGAGGTAGATCCCATCTATCTCGAGACTTCCTACTACGTTGCGCCGGAGGAGGCGGTGAGCCGGCCTTATACGTTGCTGCGGGAGGCGATGAAAGAAACGCAGTATGATGCTGTCGCGAAAGTGTCGATGCATGGCCGCGAGCATATTGTGATCCTCAGGCCTTCCGAGCAAGGCATTGTTCTGCACACGATGTACTTCGCTGATGAACTGCACAAGGACAACGAAGTGACGGTGCCGGCGCCGGCCAAGTTCGACAAGAAAGAAGTGGAATTGGCGAAGAAGTTGATTGAGACTTTGGCCAGCCCCTTTCAGCCAGGGCAGTATCACGATGAGTACAAGCAGAACGTGGAACAGCTCATCGAGAAGAAGCGCAAAGGCCAGAAGGTTACGCCAATTCGGCAGCCGAAAACCTCTCCGGTCACGGACCTAATGCAAGCGTTGCAGCAAAGCTTGGTGCAAAATAATGCAGCCAAGCCGGGTAGATCTGGCAAGGGCGCGACCAACGGATCAGCGAAAACAGCGGCGAAGAAGCGCAGCGCCAACGTGGCCTGACG
>CAXUCT010000278.1:3900-6440 GCA_964249415.1 uncultured Bryobacteraceae bacterium
GTTGTGAGATCCGCGTGATGTGAAAATATGAGCGAGACTTGCGAACCGGCAGCCTATTCACCAGATTAGTTTTTCTGACCCCGCTTGTCGCGATGGCGGCTGCGGCGCAGCAGGACAGTGGGGTGTTGCGCGTTTCCGTGACCGATGCCACGGGCTTGGTGCTGCCCTCGTTGCTGACGTTAGTCAGTGAGTCTTCCGAGACCAGGCGCGAGACCAAGACGGATGACGCCGGCGCATTTTCGTTTGCGCATCTGCCATACGGGGTTTATCGTCTGGGTGTTGAGCATCCCGGCTTTACGCCTTATTCGGGCCTGATCGAGATTCGCACCGCTGTCCCGCGCGACATTCACGTGGAGCTGCGCGTAAAGACCGCGTCCACCGAGATTGTGGTGAACGCGAGCGAGACGCTGCTCGATCCACATCGCACGGGCGTGACGTATGCGGTTGGCCGTCAACAGCTACAGGAACAGCAATCATCCATTCCAGGGCGCGGAGTTCTGGATCTGGTGAACATGCAGCCGGGCTGGATTTTCGAATCGAACGGCGTGCTTCATCCGCGCGGATCTGAGTATCAGACGCTGTTTGTGGTGGACGGAGTGCCGATGGATGAGAATCGCTCGGCGGCTTTCGCGCCTGATCTCGAAACCAGTGAAGTTTCAACTATGAGCGTGCTCACCGGCAACTTCCCGGCAGAATACGGACGCAAGCTCGGCGGAGTGGTGGACGTTACGACGGCTCGGGACCAGCGTCACGGCTTTCACGGGTCAGGCGAGTTCGGCGGCGGCAGCTTTGGAACTGAAACGGGCGCTCTCTCCGCCAGCTATGGATGGAACGGCGGCGGCCTGATGCTGAATGCCGGTGGCGATCATACGGACCGTTATCTTGATCCGCCGGTCCTCGGCAACTACACCAATTCCGGGACCTCAGATGCAATTGGAGCGGCGTGGGATGAGGACCTCAGTGCGTTCGACCGAATCCATCTTGCGTTTCATCGGCGCGAAAGCGTCTTTGAAGTGCCGAACGAAAATCTGCAGCAAGCCGCGGGGCAGTTGCAAAATCGAGATGCGCCCGAAGATCTTGGCCAAGCCGCATGGGCCCACCTCTTTTCTTCCGATACGTTGCTGAACGTCCGAGGCGTGGTGGAGGATCTTTCTTCGAATCTGTGGTCGAATGCTTTTGCGACGCCCATCATTGTGGCGCAGCAGCGCGGTTTCCGGCGAAGCTATTTGAACACGAGTATTTCTGTTCAGAAGCATCGTCACGACATTAAGTTCGGCGGCGACGCGATTTACGCGCCGGTAAAGGAGGCGCTTCAATATCAGATCAGCGATCCCTCCTTCTTTGATCCGGGAACTCCGTTGAGGTTCAACTTTTTTGATCATCGACTGGACCGTGAACAAGCGTTGTGGGCGCAAGACAGCATGCGGTTCGGCAACTTGACTGTGAGCGCGGGCATGAGGTGGGACCACTATTCGCTCGCGGTCCACGATTACGCCTTCAGCCCTCGTCTGGGCTTGGCTTACTATGTGCCGCAAACCGGGACTGTTGTTCGCTTCTCCTATGATCGTGTGTTCCAGACGCCTGCGGCAGAGAATCTACTGCTGTCCAGTTCACCCGCAGTGGATCAGCTTGATCCGGAAGTGTTGCGAATCCCAGTTCAACCGTCAAGGGGCAACTATCTGGAAACCGGATTCAGCCAAGACATCTTCAGTAAGGCGCGTCTCGATGTAAGTTTGTATCGCCGTAGCTTTGCGAACTACGCGGATGATGATGTGTTTCTAAACACCGGCGTCAGTTTCCCTATCGCGTTTAGCAGCGCTCAGGTCCGCGGCGTGGATCTGAAACTCGAGATGCCGAAATGGGGCCACTTTTCCGGGTTTATAAGTTATTCAAATATGATCGGGACCGCGCAGCTACCGGTAGCAGGCGGGCTGTTTCTGGGAAGTGATGCGCAAGGTGTCCTCGGAGCCCCGAGCAGCTTTCCCATTACGCAAGATCAGCGCAACACCGCGCGAGCACGGGTACGGTATCAGGTTCAGCCTCGGGTGTGGATGGCGGTTGTGGCTGAATATGGAAGCGGTTTGCCGGTCGAGGTGAATGGCGGTGTGGACGTCAATATTTTAACTGCTGAGTACGGTCCGCAGATTGTTAGCCGAGTAAACTTCGATGCGGGACGGGTGCGTCCGAACTTCTCGCTAGACGTGAACGCCGGCGTAGATATATGGAAGCACGAAAAGTCAGTTGTTCGCCTCCAAGGAGAGATTGAAAACCTGACGAACAAGCTGAACGTCATCAACTTCGCGGGCTTGTTTTCAGGCACCGGCATTGCGCCGCCGCGGAGTGGCACCCTGCGGCTACAGTTCGAATTTTGAGCTTCGCCTCATACTGGAGATATGAGCGCGCTTGAAGCTCCCATATCTTCTGCTGCCGAACCATCTGATGCCGAACGGTCCAGTGCGGCAGCGAACTTATTTTCTCCTCTTCCGATACGCGCCATTACGCTTCCGAACCGGATCGTCGTTTCTCCTATGTGCCAGTAC
>CAXUCT010000279.1:0-6429 GCA_964249415.1 uncultured Bryobacteraceae bacterium
GTTGTATTTGTGCAACATTCGTTGCACATCGCAACATCCATTCAGCCCAAAGAGGAGCCGGCACTTCAATGACGGAGACGGAAACGCCGGTCACTGACCCAAGACGAACGAACGCCTGGGGCATTGATCTGAGTTATGAAGACGCATTCAATAAATGGCACGACACCCCTCAACAGACGGTAAGCGCGATTATGCGGGCCATGGCTGCGGACTCCGGGACCGCGGCGCCCCCGCAAGACGACTCCTTCATCATCGTGCGCCTTGGCTAGCATCGTAACCTCACCTGGCGCGCCACGGTCGAGCTCGAGACCGGCGAGTGCATTCAGTGTGAATCGCGTCTACCGGCCGATCTACCTACCGGGTACCATCAACTGCAACTGGACCGAGCCGGCAAGCCCAGTCGCCTGATCGTGACGCCCGGAAAGTGCTGGTTGCCTCAGGATCTCCGGACCTGGGGCTGGGCAGTGCAGTTGTACGCCGCACGCTCGCGCGAGAGCTGGGGCATCGGCGACTTCGGAGACTTGGACCGGCTCGCAGCCTGGTCGGCTAACGAACTGGGGGCCGGCATGATGCTGGTGAATCCGCTGAGCGCGGCAACTCCCATTACGCCGCAGCAAGCCAGCCCCTACTACCCAACGTCGCGGCGCTTCTTCAATCCGCTCTGGCTCCACATGGATTGGATAGAAGGCGCCAATGCGCAAACCATCCCGCACTTCAATGAACTGGCGCAAGCAGGGCGCGACCTCAACCAGCATCGCTTAATTGATCGTGACCGGGTCTTCCATCTGAAGATGGAAGCGCTCAACTTGCTGTGGCGCCAATTCCGCGGGGACGCTGCCTTCGACACCTTCTGCCAAGAGCACGGGGCGGATCTCAACCGCTATGCCGTCTTTTGCGCGCTCGCGCAACGCTACAAAACGGGGTGGCATACTTGGCCGGACGAGTACAAACATCCGGACTCCAGCGCCGTCGCTGCCTTTGCCCGCGAGCACGACAGCCAAGTACGCTTCCACAAGTGGCTTCAATGGCTGCTCGACGCCCAACTAGCCCGTTGTGCGGAACGAATCGCACTGATGCAGGATCTACCCATTGGGGTCGATCCGGACGGCGCCGATGCCTGGGCTTGGCAGGATTTCATCGCGGAGGGCATCGGCGTGGGAGCGCCGCCGGACGAGTTCAACACCCAAGGACAGGATTGGGGGTTACCTCCTTTTATTCCTTGGAAATTGCGTGCCGCCGGTTACGAGCCTTTCATCCAAACCATTCGCGCCGGATTCCGCAATGGCGGCGGACTGCGCATCGATCACGTCATGGGCCTTTTCCGGCTCTTCTGGATTCCCAACGGCGTACCGGCGTCCAAAGGCGCCTATGTCCGCTACAACGCGGACGAAATGCTTGCCATCGTGGCTCTGGAGAGTGAGCGCGCCCGCGCCTACGTAGTCGGCGAAGACCTGGGCACTGTGGAGGAAGGCGCGCGTGAAAAACTCGCTGAACATGGCGTGCTGTCTTACCGGCTGCTCTGGTTCGAAAAGGACGAACCCGAAACGTATCCGCGCGAGGCGCTATCAGCGCTCACCACGCACGATTTGCCGACCGTTGCTGGGCTGTGGACAGGATCGGACCTCCAGAAGCAGTCAGACCTGGGGTTGAAACCGAACCGGAAAAGCACGGCGGAGATTGTCGATCGGCTTAAGGCGTGCACGGGGTTGGCGGCGGACGCTCCCATCGGAGAGGTCGTCGCCGGTGCTTATGAGCTGCTCTCCAAGGCGCCCTGCAGAATTCTGACTGCGGCACTGGACGACGCGCTCTGCGTGGAGGAGCGTCCGAATGTGCCGGCCACCATGTCGGACAAAAATCCGAATTGGTCGGTCGCTCTTCCTATCCCAATCGACGACCTCATGGCCGCCGATCTGCCCAGACGAATAGCCGATGCCCTACGCCGGGATGGAGCCTGGAAAAGTCCTCTGGTTACTACAGGCGGCCCATAAGTAGAAGAAACATCGTTCTGCCGAAAGGTGTCATCAAGATAACTATGGAACGAAGAAACTTTCTACGTGGTATGGTCGCGACTGGGCTGGCAGCCCCAGCCGCCTTTGCTCAACAGAGTGCAACTCCGGCCGTCGCGCCGGCCAGCGCAACTGACGCATCCAAGCTGCCGCGCGCCACTTCTCCGGGAGAACTTCGGGGAGAGATGCTATACCGGCCTCTCGGGCGCACCGGCGAAACCGTATCCGCAATCGGCCTCGGGGGGTCGCACATCGCCAAAGCCCAAATCACGGAAGCGGAAACCATCCGGCTGATCCATCAGGCCGTCGATCGCGGCATCACGTTCCTCGATAACTCCTGGGACTACAACGAGGGCCGCAGCGAGCGCCGCATGGGCAACGCCCTATCCGAAGGCGGCTATCGCAACAAAGTTTTTCTCATGACCAAAATTGACGGTCGCGATAAAGAAACCGCCTCACGCCAGATTGAGGATTCTCTCAGCCGCCTCAAAACCGATCACATCGACCTGCTGCAATTTCACGAGATACTTCGATTCGACGATCCCGATCGCATCTTCGGTGAGGGCGGTGCGCTTCAGGCGGTCCAAGCTGCTAAGCAGGCGGGCAAGATTCGCTTCATTGGCTTCACCGGCCATAAAGATCCTCACGTGCATCTTTACATGCTTGAAACGGCAGCCAAACACAGCTTCCGCTTCGACACGGTGCAGATGCCGCTGAACGTCATGGACGCGCACTTCCGCAGCTTCGCTCAATTGGTTCTGCCGCATTTAGTTGAGCAGCAGATTGGCGTTCTGGGCATGAAGCCGCTTTGCGGCGGCGAAGGCATCGCCCTGAAGAGCAACACCGTCGGGCCGCTCGAATGCCTGCACTATGCATTGAATCTGCCCACTTCGGTCGTCATTACCGGCATCGACAAACAGGAGATTTTGGATCAGGCATTCACAGCCGCCAAGTCCTTCCGGCCCATGGATGACGGGCAACTCACCGCGCTGTTAGCGAAAACGGAGCAGGCCGCGGCAATGGGCCAGTACGAACTGTTTAAGACCTCAGCGCACTTCGATACCACCGCGAGGCATCCGGATTGGCTCGGCAGCGATACGCCGGCTGTGCAGAAGCTCGCTCCGCAGTCTGCCGGTTAGGCTCTCAGGGTATCGATGAACTTGTGAATGCGCTCAAGTCCGCGCGTGAGTTCACCTATTGATGTTGCATACGAGATACGGATATGATCGTCCGTCCCAAACGCTTCGCCCGGCACAACCGCCACGTGTTCCCCGGCAAGCAACGCCGTTGAGAACTCCATCGAGTTCTTCACCCGGCCACCTGCATACGCGCAGCTAATGTTCGGATAGGCATAGAATGCGCCCTTAGGCATCGTGATGGCAACGCCGGGAATCTCGCGCAAGCGCCCCACCACGAAGTCACGGCGCTCGCGGTATTCCGCTAACATCAACGGGATGGAATCTTGCGGGCCGCGCATCGCTTCTAAAGCCGCTTTCTGAGCGATAGACGTTGGATTCGAAGTGCTATGGCTCTGCAGCTTCATCATCGCGCCAATAATCGGCGCGGGAGCAAGCGCGAAACCGATCCGCCAGCCCGTCATAGCGTACGTCTTCGATAACGAACCCGCCACCACAACAGTCTCTTTCGCGCCGGGGACAGACGCAATCGAGAACGGCGCTCCTTCATACAAGAATTGGCAGTAGCACTCGTCCGTCATCAAGAAGATGTCACGCTTTGAGGTCAGGCCGTAGATTTTCCGGAACTCCTGGTCCGGAAGCACCGATCCGCTCGGGTTCGATGGCGAGTTGATAATGACTAGCTTGGTCTTCAGCGTGATATGCCGCTCAATCAAAGCAGCGCTTACTTCAAACCCGTTCGCTTCGTCCGTTTCGACGAAGACGCAAGTGCCGCCCGCGTAGTTGACCACGTCCTTATAAGTCACCCAGTAGGGAACCGGAATAATGACCTCGTCACCGGGGTTTACCAGCGCCTGGATCAGATTGAAAATCGCATGCTTACCGCCCACGGTCACAAGGCATTCCGATGAGGAATAGTTCGTTCCGAAATCGATCCGATGCCGCTCGCAGATAGCTTCGCGGAGCTCTGGCGTGCCGCCCGCATTGGTGTACTTGGTGAAGTTGGCGGTAATGGCGTCGACCGCCGCCTGCTTAATATTTTGAGGCGTGGGAAAGTCCGGCTCGCCGGCTCCAAAATCGACCACGTCCGCCCCCTCCCGTCGCAGGCGGTCCGCGTCGGCGGAAACTTTCAACGTGGAAGAAACGCTGATGGTGGAGATACGTTCGGCGATTTCAGCGGTAGCTTGCATAGGCGTATTAACTTTTACTGTACTGAACCGCTTACCAAGCCGCGACCGGATTACTTACCGAGCCGCGACCGTGAGGGAGCGATCAGCAAAGACGCGCTATCGCTGGACTCGATCGCTCAGGCGGCTGGCGACATTCTTTGGGACGAAGCTTGAAACATCGCCGCCCAGCGTAACGATCTCTTTGATCATGCGCGAGCTGATAAACGAAAATTCTTCGCCCGCCATCAAGAAAATAGTTTCCGTTTCCGGCCGCATACGCCGGTTGATCAGCGCCATCTGCAGCTCAGTCTCATAATCGGAGATGGCGCGGATTCCTCGTAGGATGGCGTTTGCGCCGCGTCGTCCCGCGTAATCGACTAACAAGCCATCAAATGAATCGACTTCCACATTCGCGAACGGAGCCGTTTCTTCGCGGATCATTTGCATGCGCTCTTCGAGCGTGAACAGGGGCTGTTTATGTGTGTTGTGAAGGATTGCGACGATCAAGCTATCGGCGAGAGCGCTGCCCCGCGCGATCAGGTCCAGATGACCGTTCGTCAGTGGATCGAAGGAGCCCGGATAAATGGCTACAAGCCGGCGTGGAGGCGAAGACAAACTTGAGTGTATCTGACTTAGCAAGCATCATCGATTCCGGTGACGAGCGCATTTTCGAAGTGCAGACGCATGCGCGCGGGCCCGAAGGCGCGCTCCCTCTCAGTCCAGAGATGCTGCTGACTGAACCTTCAGGCAATCTCTTCGGACTTAGCCAGAACGCCGGCATGGGTTGGGCGGCCTCCGGCCTCGGCGGCAAACAGGTTTTAATTCTAAGCACCCACGGCGGCGTTCGCGCGCCCGATGGAACCCCGATTGCACTCGGCTATCACACCGGGCATTGGGAAGTGGGCCTGCTGGTGACCGAGGCTGCGCGCGAATTGAAAGCGGCGGGAGCCATTCCGTTTGCCGGCGCCTGCACAGATCCATGCGATGGCCGGACGCAAGGCACGCCGGGAATGTTCGACTCGTTGCCGTACCGCAACGATGCGGCCACTATATTCAGGCGCCTGATTCGTTCGCTTCCTACGCGGCGCGGAGTCATCGGCATTGCGACTTGCGACAAGGGCCTGCCCGCTATGATGATGGCGCTCGCCGGCACGCCGGACCTGCCGTGTGCACTTGTCCCCGGCGGCGTCACGCTTATGCCGGAGCACGGTGAAGATGCGGGAAAAGTGCAAAGCATCGGTGCCCGCTTCGCGCATGGCAAGATTTCATTGGAGGAAGCGGCGCTCGCCGGGTGCCGCGCCTGTGCCTCGCCGGGCGGTGGCTGCCAGTTCCTAGGAACCGCTGCAACCTCGCAAGTCGTCGCCGAAGCGCTTGGATTGACGCTGCCGCATTCGGCACTGGCACCTTCCGGCCAACCCGTGTGGCTTGACATGGCTCGCCGTACCGCGCGTGCCGTTCTGCGCTTGGAGGGGCAAGGCATTCACACGCGCCACATCGTGACGGCATCTGCGCTAGAGAACGCCATGATTGTCTACGCGGCTTTCGGTGGCTCAACCAATCTGTTGCTCCACATTCCTGCCATTGCGCACGCCGCTGGCTTGCAGCGCCCTACCGTAGCGGACTGGAATCGCGTTAACCGCAGCATTCCGCGCTTGGTAGACGCGCTGCCGAACGGCCCGCGCAACCACCCGACGGTCGAAGTGTTCCTCGCCGGCGGAGTTCCGGAAGTGATGCTGCACCTGCGGCGTGCCGGTCTGTTGAATACCAGTGCAATGACTGCCTCCGGCGAGACCCTCGATTCCATGCTCGACTGGTGGGAAGCTTCCGAGCGGCGCGTCCGCATGCGTTCGCGGCTGTCTGAACTGGATGGCATTGATGCGGACGATGTCATCTTGTCGCCTAGTGCCGCAAGCGCGCGTGGACTGACGTCGGGAATCTGCTTCCCTCGGGGCATTGTCGCTCCGGTAGGATCCGTCGTGAAGAGCACCTCTATTGATCACTCGATCGTGGATGACGACGGCGTTTACCGGCTGCGTGGCCCGGCGCGCATCTTCCTGACAGAGCCGGACGCAATCGCTGCCATCAAGAACGGGAAAATCAAAGAGGGCGATGTCATGG
>CAXUCT010000280.1:0-2330 GCA_964249415.1 uncultured Bryobacteraceae bacterium
AAATCTAATCGATTCGCCCGCCATCTGGAACGGAGTCGCGCAAGCCGAGAACGCGGGCAACATCGATCTCATCGATCACGCCATTCGCGCCAAAGTCCCGCCCGCTCTGAAGGGGCGTTATGACGCCGCCGCCGCCCAAGCCCTCCCAGCGCTCCAATCCTTCAACGTCTTTTTAAATAGCGACCTCTCAAAACAGCCCAGTGATTGGCGCCTCGGCCCGGAGTTGTATAACGAAAAGTTCAAGCTCACTCTCGCCACCGGCGACACTCCCCAGCAAACGCTCTCAGATGCCGAAGTACGCCTCCAAAGTATTCGAGAAGACATGCACAAGCAGGCCGTCGCGGTGTATCCAAAGTTCTTCCCCGGCAAGATTCCGCCTGCCGGCCTAAACACCCTCGTCTCTCAGGTCCTCGACAAAATTGCGCGGCAACACTCCACTCCTGGCCAATACTTCGCTGACGCCCAGCGAGATCTTGCCGAAGCCACGCAGTTCGTGCAAGAGCGGCATCTCCTTACGCTCCCTTCCGGAGGCCACCTCCAAGTGATCCCCACGCCCGAATTCATGCGGGGCATCTACGGTGTCGGCGGCTTCGCCCCCGCGCCTGCTCTCGAGCCCCAGCTCGGCTCTTATTTTTGGATCACGCCCTTCACTCCCGACATGACCGCCGCCCGCATCGAATCCAAACTGCGCGAGTACAACACCTACGGCCTCCAGACCCTCACCATCCACGAAGCCATGCCCGGCCATTACGTTCAATTCGAGTACGCCGATGAACTCCAGCCTTCCTGGCGCCGCCAACTCCGCGCCATCTATTCAAACGGTCCCTACGTAGAAGGCTGGGCCGTCTACGCTACCCAGCTCATGATCGACGAAGGTTATCGCAACACGCCCGAAATGAAGCTGACCTTCGCCAAACAGATGCTGCGCGTGGTGTCGAACACCATCCTCGACGTCAAGCTGCAAACCGAGGGCATGACGGATCAACAAGCCCTCGACCTGATGATCGACGAGACCTTCCAGGAGAAAGAAGAAGCCGAAAAGAAACTACAGCGCGCCAAACTCTCCGCCTGCCAGCTCCCCACTTACTTTGTCGGCTGGCGGGGTTGGGACCGCTTGCGTGAGTCCTACCTGAAGCAGGCAGGATCACGGTTCAAAGTGGCCGATTTTAATGAGCGCGGGTTGAAAGAGGGTGCGGTTCCTCTTCCCTCCCTAGCTTCTCTGGTGCTGGCTGCGCCCGCGAATCCGTGAACTTGGCTTTGTATCGCAGAATGGGGCTTTCGAAATACATCCAGGACAATTTCGCTGTCCAAAAAATGGCCGCTTGCGCAATCAGGAACATCGGCCCTGCCACCAGCAAACCGAGTTCAGGCTTGCGCCGCAGAAGCTGCAACTCCGGAATGGCACAGAGCGTAAATACCAGTCCATGGTAGACGTACATCCCATAGCTGTACCGTCCGTACGTCGTAAGAAGGCGCGACCGGAAAGCACGAATAAAAATGCCGCGCTGCGACACCACGCAATAGGCGACAAGAGCCGCCATGCCTATGGCTGCCGCAAGCGCGCCGGCTGTTTGCATAGGCTGCTCAGTCCAGGAGAAAGATCGGGCATACAGCGCCACGCCGAAGAAGCACGCGAACGCCGTCAGCCCCACCCCTACCGCTCCGCTCCTCAATCGCTTGTTCCACAGTTCGGAGCGCACCGCCAAAGCCACCAGTGCCCCCAGCGCGATCGTGTCCAGCCGGGTAGCGGTCACGCGATAGATGAAATTCCAATAAACACCGGCGTCCGAAAGAACGCAACGCAGCGTGAACGCGAAGGCCACCAGCAGGGCACACAACCAGGCCAGCTTGCGCCGCGAGAGCAGCAACACAACGGTAGGCCAGACAAGGTAAAACTGCTCTTCTACAGCCAAACTCCAGAACTGCCCCAGCCCCCCATCATGTGCACCATTGCCTGGCTTCCAATTCGAGACGTACAGCAGATACCACCACCAGTTGCCCGTGTAGTAGCTCAAAGAAGAATGTGCCATACGAATCAGCGCCGGCAGCAGCGTCGCGGCGAACAGCAGGTAAGCATAGTACACCGGGAACAATCGCAAAAAGCGCTTGGCGTAGAAGTTCCGGAAGTAGTGGCTCAATTCCTTTGTGTCCAGCAGTATGCCCGTAATCAGAAATCCGGACAGTACGAAGAACAAGTCAACGCCGAACGTGCCGAGTTCCGCAACTCCGTTCACGCGTGCCTGAAACGTCTGGGGAAAAACCCAGGTGAGCATGGAAACCGAGTGCGCAAGTAGCACACCTACGATGGCGAGGCCGCGAACGCCATCGAG
>CAXUCT010000280.1:2340-2693 GCA_964249415.1 uncultured Bryobacteraceae bacterium
AACGTTCCCTAACCGGTGCCGGTCTGGTAACTTCTTGCAAACACGGAAACACGCTTCCGGCCGCTCGCGTGAGCAAGCGGTTTTCGGCCTTTTTCAGCATGCTCCTAGACAGACCGGGCGACATCCACCAGATCGCTAAACAGCCCATAAGCCGTCTGCTCCACCCCAGGATCGATCGAAATGATTCCCACCGTGCCCATCAGGTCCGTATGCAGCAGCAGAAGATTCGACGTTCCTCGCGCGCTTCCCAGAATGTCCCCGGCCGGAATTACTTCGGGCCGCACTTGGAGCCGCAAGCCGCCATTCTCGCGTTGGCCGCGGCTCACCAGCATCAGCGTCTGCCCGCTTCGCTC
>CAXUCT010000280.1:2703-3262 GCA_964249415.1 uncultured Bryobacteraceae bacterium
GTCTACCTGTTGCGGAGGCACCCGCGCATTCATCAAGACGTTGGCCAACGCTGCCGTCTTCGCAGCCGAATCCCAGCCGTCAATATCGTAGGCTGCCTCTGCTTCCGCGATGCCCAGCGCCTGCGCTTCCCGTATGCCCTCTTCCATCGTGAGCCCGCGCTGCATTGCAGCTACCGTAATCTTAGAGGTCGAATTCAAAACGCCCGTAAATCCGTGTATCGTTACACCTGGCAAATTGTTCCGCACCATATTGAAAACCGGTGCTCCATCCATCACCGTCGATTCAAAGCGAAACTCTGCCTGCGCCGCCCGCGCCTCCTCGCACAACGCGGCATACCCATGCGCAATTGGTCCCTTATTCGCTGTCACTACGTGGATGTGCCGGCTAAACGCCGCGCGAATGTGCGATATTGCCGGCTCGCCGTTTTCCGGGTTCAAAGTCGTTGCTTCAATCACCACATCCGGTCGGGCCCTGTCCAGGAATTCGTCTACCGAATGCGCTGCCGGTCCGAATGGCGGCTCCGCCCTCAGCCCTTTGTTGGCGTAAGCGGTTCCGTGC
>CAXUCT010000280.1:3272-6424 GCA_964249415.1 uncultured Bryobacteraceae bacterium
CCCGTATGTATTCCGACTATACGGAATGGATAAGCAGACTGCTTCTTATCAAGCAATCGCGCAAATGCCTTGGCTACATTCCCGTAGCCGATCAGCGCCACTCGCAACCTATTGAGATTAGCAGTCGCTTCCCGCTACTTCTTTGCTTGACAGTCGCCGCCACCTTCGCCAGACTGAAGATTCGAAAAGGCTTTGTGAAATTATCCAGACTTCTGCTTCTTTCCCTTACCGCTACGCTAGCCTTCGCGCAGCAAAGTCAGGATGAGAACTCCAACTCCGTCCAGTGGAGCCCTGCCACGCTTGCAGGCGAGTTCCTTGAACACGACTTCGTCAATTGGTTTGCATTTGCCGACGGCGTTTACGACACTTACGCGCCCTTCTCGCGCCCCAACGGCCAGGTCGGCAACGATGGAAGCTTCGGCTGGGACATCGGTGGCGGCGTCAATCTTCGTCATGGGTTTCGTGATGGCCGCCTCTCCATCAGTTATCGCGGTAGTTACCGCGATTATCAAAACGCCACCTATAGCACCGGGACCGATCAGAACCTCTCCATCGGTTATTCCAAGCGGCTCGCCAGACAATGGTCACTCTCAACCAATCTGGGCGCCGGCATATCCTTTTATGGAGGAACGTTTTTCGCTAGCCCTTCAAACACCGGGGATGTCATCACCAGTAATCCTTTCGCGGGCGAAACAAGATACCTGTCCGCTGGGGCCAGCTTGACCTATCAACAGTCGCGGCGTCTCAGTTATGTGGTCTCCGGCGGCTACTTCTTGCAGCGGTATAACTACGCCGGCGCGGTCGGCAACACGGGCTTTTCCGGTTCCGGCTCTGTTCTGTACCGCACTACGGCTCGTACCACCATCGGCGGAACCTATTCGCACAGCTACTTCACTTTCCAGCGAAATGTTGGCACGGCCAACGGCAACACGGCCCAACTAAGCGTCTCGCATCAGTTTCCCAACCATTGGAACGCTTCCGTCGCCGGAGGAGTTACCTTCAGCTCCGTAAGCGGCATATCGGTTTATCCGGTAAATAACGTCTTAGTAAATGGCGTGTTGTTGAATGGCTACCTGGTAGGCCCTTACAAGGAATCCACCAGCTTCCCCTCCTTCTCCGGATCAGTGAGCCGCGCCTTCCGTAAGTCCAATTTCTCTGTCTCGGCCGGCCAGGGTCTCAGCCCTGGAAACGGATACTATCTTGCATCTAAGTCGCTCTATTTGGGCGGCGTGTACTCCCGCAGCCTTTACCAGCGCCAGAACATCGGCTTCGCAGGCGGTTACTCCCACCTCAGCAGCGTCGCGAACTCTGTATCCAGCACGTTTTCGAGTGGGTCTTTCACTACCTTTTACAGCGTCAACTTAGTCCGCTACTTCGGAGTAAACGCTGCTTACAACTTCGTCCACTACGGCGCCTTGACCGGCTTCGGAGGAGTGAACGATAACCGCCTGAGCTTTGGCGTTAACTTCAGCTCTAAGAGCATCCCGCTCACTCTTTTCTAGTGACACCAGCGCCGCGACCAAACATCAACACGATCGTTACCTCGATACGAATCGCTCCCTCCCAACCGAGCCGCGACCGTGAGGGAGCGTCTTCCCGAAATCCATACCCTCTACCTCCTCCTCACTGTATTCCGGCGGTTGTCAGCATCTGCTGAAGCCGCTCTGCGAAGTTCTCGCCCGATTCCGTCTCTAGCCGGCGCGATTTCACCCCCAACCTGTGCTCCGCTTCATGCACCAGGCGCAGCATGCTCTTAATATTGGATTCAATGAGCCTCGCCCCGCCGCCCGCATCCGCGCGCGGTAAATAGTGGCTGTCTACGCCAAAATCGATCCGCAGATCTTCCTGTTGCTCAGCCTCTACTTCAGTACCGTTGTCAAACTGCGGACCGAAACACGCCAGCGCCACGCGCCCCGGTCTTAATTTCCAGTCCGTTTCAAATTGCCAAATGTCCCACCAGCTTTCCACCCGATAAGCCACATCATCGCCCTGATAATCCCGGAGCGCCGTCATAATCTCGCCTATATCTACGGGGCCGTTCACAGGCCGCTCTAGAAGTGGAGGTTCCGTCGTATCAATAGCATGGATCGAAATTACCGATTGCGGCTGCTCCCGTTGTGAGAAGGGAAAGATAGTAAGCAGCTTCTCAAACTGCAGCAGCCGGTTCGCTCGGGCGTGGCGGTCGAGCCAGATCGACAAAAATAGTTGGTCCGTCACGCTTCCATTATCCGGTGAGTCAGGCGCAAAAAGGAGAGAGGGGGAACAATTACCGGCACAATGTTTTCGCGGTCCAAACACTGCTGAGATACTGGAGGAGTGATCACCGATCTCGTGCAGATCCGGCGGTTCGGCGAAAAGCAGCGCGACGAAAACCTGCGATTCAGGGCCTGGATGAAGCGCCACAGCTTCGTGGAACGGCGATTCAAGACCATTGCGCAGGAAGTGGAAGAGGCTATCGATTGCACTGCCTGCGCCAACTGCTGTCGCGTGGCCACCACTCAAATCAATGATCGCGATGCCGAACATCTGTCGCGTTGCCTGGGCGTCAGGCTCCCAGATTTTCTCCGCGACTATACCCTTGAAACGCCCGAAGAGGGTCGGATTTTAAAGCGCGACGGAAACGGATGCATCTTTCTCGAAGGGAATCTCTGTTCCGTGTATGATGCGCGGCCGCAGGCCTGCCAACTTTTCCCTCACATGGTAAAAGGTAACGGCTCGCTTCTAAGCCGCATGTGGCACATGCCGGACCGCGCCGTCTATTGCCCCATCGTGTTCAACACGCTCGAAGAGTTCAAGAGCGAAACAGGATTCAACAAATGATTCCGCTTCTACTGCTCTGTCTTAGGCTGGCTGCGCGCGAACTAGCTGACCTCCGTATCGCTAACATCGCGCCACATGCTGGCAGTGGAAGCATGCATGGTGGCGTATGCGGACAAGCTTGGAGAAGACCGGGAGCAGTGGGCCGTCACAGCGCTGCTGCATGACTTCGATTGGGAGATCCACCCGTCTTCGCCCGACCATCCCATGAAGAGTGAGCCGATTTTGGCTGAGCGCGGCGTGGACGAGACCATCCGGCGCGCCATTGCGCACCTGTCCAGTGAATCGCTGCTCCACATCTGTGTTCGAGCCAAACTGCCCATTGTGCCCCGCCG
>CAXUCT010000281.1:0-6419 GCA_964249415.1 uncultured Bryobacteraceae bacterium
AAGTAGCCGACGCGTTGGAACATGCTGAGGGCGAACAGGGACATGCTGCTGCATTCGCTGCCCAGGGCCGCAAGATCGGAGTCGACGTTCCCAACAACGTAAACGCAAAATATTGGAAACGGCTCCGCGAGGCCTTCATGCGCTGCATAGCAGAGCGCGATTTCATCGGCTGCCTGATCGTCCAGGAGATCATGCTCGAATCCTTCGCCGTCGCAAGCTATATGCGAGTCGGAAAGGTGGCGCCGGGAAGTCTCGGCAGAACCTTTGCCGCGATTGCCGCCGAAGAAGAAGGGCATGTCGAGCATGCGATGTCGATCCTCAAAGCCGAGCGAGCCTTGGACCAGCAGCGCTTCGATGACAAGGTGCACCGGCTCGATCTGGAAGTAATCACCACGCTCGCGGAAATGTTGGCAAGGGAGTGGATGCATGGCCATTGCGAAGTGTGCCACGCAAGCTGCGTGAAGCCAGCGCTCTTCGAGGTCAGCTTGAGCGCGGCCGAGTTGCGCGGAGCGTCGCTCGAACAGTATCTGAAAACGCTCGACCTGCTGGGGCTCCCCGGCGACGTAACGCTCGGCTGGATCAGCCAGTTGCCAGTGTAATGGCACGGAGCAAAATATGAACGGAGTCGATTTCGCGCTCATCGGGCATCAGGAAGGTTGGCGAGCGGCTGCGGACGTGCTCGCCGTCCTGCGCGGTCCTGAGCACTCTCCGCTGCCGGACTACGAGGTGAAGGACATTCTTCCCTGGATTCCGCCCCGCGCCGTCTGTCACGTCGCCGTCGGATCCATCGCCGGTCCGCAGGCGCACGGCCTCTATATCGACTCCTTCATTCCTCCCGATTGCCTCCAGGCCGAACACCTGCGCGAGAACCTCGTCCGCGTTCGTGGCGCAGCGTCTTGCGCCATCCGCGAACGAGCGAAAATCGCCAGTCTGGGCGGCTTCAGCTCCATTCTCATTGAGGGCAACTTCGATCAGCTTCCCGAAGCGCAGGCCACAGTTTTCACAACCGGCAACACTCTTACAGTCGCTTTCATAGTTGCCGGGATCAACAAGATGTGCGCGCTCGAAGGTCGCGGCTTGAAAAAATCGACCCTCTTGATCGTGGGTGCCACGGGAGACCTGGGTTCCGGTTGCGCCCGTTGTTTAGCTCCTCTTGTACAACGAGTACTGCTCAGCGCGCGCAACGCTGACCGATTACGCAACCTTGCCGCCGAGCTGGAAGCGGACGGAATCCAGGTGGAGATCGCTACCGGCTCCCACCCATTTTCGGCAGAGGCCGACCTCGTGATCTGCGCGGCCAGCCTGCCCTCATCGTCGCTTTCCTTAAGCCGCATCGCGCCCGGCG
The DNA here is from genome assembly GCA_964249415.1 of uncultured Bryobacteraceae bacterium. GTDB lineage: Bacteria > Acidobacteriota > Terriglobia > Bryobacterales > Bryobacteraceae > Bog-105. The sequence continues at coordinate 1,346 of CAXUCT010000281.1, forward strand.
CCATTGTCTGCGATGCAGGTTACCCGAAGAATCTCTCGCCCAGCGCCCAAATGCCCGGCGCCAAGATCTTCTTCGGAGGTCTAGGACAGATCACTGGCGGACTGAAATTCACGCCGGGTTTCCATGGAATTTTGAATCGGCACCCATTCCCTGATGTCGTCCATGGATGTCTACTCGAAGGCATGGCTCTAGCTCTGGAGCGGCGCTTCGAGCCCTTCTCCCAACGCAGAGGGTTCATCACCCCCGAACGCGTTCAAGACATCGAGACGATCGCCGCGCGGCACGGAATCTATCTCGCACCCCTTTACAACGCGGACGGACCAATCGAGAAAACGAAGGAACTATGAAATCACGCTTCCAGACTCTACTACAGGATCTGCGCTACAGCACGCGCGTCTTGCGCAAGTCTCCCGGATTTGCGATCACTGCCATATTGACGCTGGCACTCGCGATCGGCGCCAACGCCGTCGTGTTTGGCGTTTTGAATGGCGTGATCCTGCGCCCGCTGAACATGCCTCAGTCGGAGAGCCTTTATGAAATCCAGCATGGAAACCAGGCTTCCGGTTCTCAGTCCTATCCCGATTACCTCGACCTGCTCGATCGCAACAGCAGCTTTGACGGGTTAACGGCTTATAACTTCGCTCAAGCGGGACTCGACACGGGCGAAAACCCTTCCCGCGCCTGGGTCGAGGAAGCGAGCGGGAACTACTTCGACGTCTTACGCATGCAGCCCTATCTGGGACGCTTCTTCCACGCCTCCGATGAGCATGGCCCCAACAGCGCTCCCTATATCGTGCTCAGTTATGCCTATTGGGACAGCCATTTTCAGGATGATCGGGGCGTGGCGGGCCGTGTTGTTCAGTTAAATAAGCATCCTTTCACCATCCTCGGGGTTGCGCCGCCTGAGTTTCACGGCACGTTACTGTTTTTCTTTCCTGACTTTTTTGTGCCCATCGTGAACCATGAGCAGTTAGATGGCCGGAACATCCTGAACGCCCGGGGAATGCGTTGGATCTTTGCAGTGGTAGGACATCTGAAGCCGGGAGTGACTCAGCAAGAGGCAATCGGTGACCTGAACTCGATTGGCTCCTATCTGGAAAAAACATACCCCAAAGAGGATGACCGCAGAAGCTTTACCTTGGCGCGTCCCAGTCTCTATGGCGACTTCCTGGGCCGTCCCGCACGCGCCTTCCTCACAGGGTTGATGCTGCTGGCAGGACTGATTTTGCTAGCCGCCTGTGCCAACTTGGGCAGCCTGTTCGCGGCGCGTTCCGCCGACCGTGCGCGCGAAGTGGCTTTACGGCTAGCGCTGGGATCGAGCCGTTACCGTATTCTGCGGGGACTCTTTACCGAAGCCATGCTGATTTCGCTCGTCGGGGGCGCCGTCGGACTCCTGGGCAGTGTCGTGCTGCTGCGCGCCTTGAGCCTGTGGCGGCCCGTACCCCAATTCCCCATTCATGTACCGGTGAACCCGGACGCTCATGTTTATGCAGCTGCTCTGGCGTTGGCACTGGTAAGCGGAATTCTGTTCGGCCTCGCCCCAGTGCGCCAAATTCTAAAGACCGATCCTTATCAGGTCATCAAGTCGGGATCAAGAGCTACGGCTGGGCGGCAGATTACCGTCCGCGACCTGCTGCTTGTCGTGCAAATTGCCATCTGCGCGGTCCTGGTTACCTCCTCGATCGTTGCGCTGCGTGGGCTCATGCGTTCACTGCACAGTAACTTCGGCTTCGAGCCACGCAACGTCATGCTGATGGAAACCGTTCTGCAAATGGCGGACTATCGCGAAGACGCCACGCCTGCCATGCAAAAGCGCATGCTCGACGCGATCGAGGCGATCCCCGGTGTGAAGTCTGTGGCATTGGTCAACGTGCTGCCGCTCGATCCCTGGGTTGACACGCCGGTTTTCAACGAGCAAACAACCGATCTGAGGCCTTTGAATGCCGCGGCTGTATCGCTCCTGTACGTCATCTCTCCCGATTACTTCCACGCCGCGGGCACAGCCTTGCTGTCGGGAAGGGGCTTTACCAAGCACGATGACAAAGACGCGCCGCGCGTGGCGGTAGTCAACAGGGAGTTTGCGCGCAAAATCTTCGGTTCGGTGACAAGCGCCATCGGCAGACATTACAAGAGGCAGGATGGGACGCGCATCGAAGTGGTGGGCATTGCCGAAGACGGAAAATATAGAAACCTCGCCGAAGATCCACAGCCGGCGATGTTCCTGCCCATCCTGCAAACGCCATGGAGCGATACAAACCTGGTGGTTCGCTCGAACCGCGATCCGGCGCAACTCGCCGGCGCCATGCGGACCACGATGCGGCACCTGGATCGAAGCGTGCCTGTGTATATCCGAACGTGGAATAAAGAAATGGACTTCGCTCTATTTCCGTCGCTTGTGGCAACGGTGTCGCTGGGTGTGCTGGGCGCAATGGGAGCCATGCTTTCCATCACCGGCATTTTCGGAATGGCGGCGTACTCGGTCAGCAAGCGGCAGCGGGATTTAGGAATTCGCATGGCCATTGGCGCGCAGGCTACTCAGGTGTTAAAGGCGGCCTTAGGACGTGCCTTCAAATTACTCGCTTTTGGTTCGGCAGCGGGCCTGGTGCTGGGAATTCTAGCGAGCCGCGTATTGGCTTCGATCGTGTATCAGGCAAGTTCTCGCGATCCGCTGGTCTTGGCTGGTGTGGTCTTCGCCATGGCCTTGCTGGGCTTGCTGGCGATTTGGATCCCAGCACAACGCGCGCTGTCGCTCGATCCTTTAATACTTTTGCGCGAGGATTGATTTGGTGTGATCCAACTACGTAAGGCAGGATCACCGAAATGGTAGTGCGCGACGCTTTTCCGGGCGTGCTATCCTCCGGCCAGTCTGTTTCTTACCAGGTCGCTCGCTTGCTGAAGTTGTTACTCACCGCCGCGCTATTTGCTTCGCCTGAAAGCCTGCCGTCGCAAACTCCGGCGCATGCTACTGGCGTGGTTCACACCGCGCAGGTTGAGCTCGGTTACGAGACCTTTGGCGCGCGGGGCACAGCCTTACCCGTGATCGCCGTTAACGGTGGTCCAGGACTCTCGCATGCCTACATGCTTCAGAACGACATGTGGCAAAAGGTGGCGCAGAATCGACTGGTGATGTTCTACGATCAGCGGGGTACCGGTGCTTCCAAGCGTCTACAGCCGGGCGCGCCGCAGACCATGAACGCCCAGATCGCAGATCTCGACGCAGTTCGCGCCCAGTTAGGACTGGAGAATTGCGCGCTGGTCGGTGACTCCTATGGCGGACTGCTCGCGATGGCATACGCTGCCGCGCATCCGGAGCATGTGGCGAAGCTGGTTCTCTCCGATTCGGCAGCGCCTTCCTGGAAGGGCATCGTGCACCTGTTGCCGGACACGTTCCCAGACGTGGAAGAGCAGGATGCGGCGGAGGAGAAGAAGCTCGGCAGCACCACGGAAGCGGCCGCGCGCGCGAGCCTCCGTAATCATTTCCGCATGATTTTTTACTCGCCGGCCAAGCGCGATGCGTACATGGCGCATATGGGGGATCTTGGCTTTGAGCCGGCTGTCGCCGAAGCAGTCTCAAAGGCAACAGAAGATCTCGATCTCACGCCGAAGCTGGCCGGCTTTCATTTCCCGACGCTCGTGATGACGGGGAGGTATGACATGAACGTGGCGCCCCTCACGGCTTGGCGCATGGCGCATGCCATTCCTGGCGCGAAGATCGTATTCTTCGAGCAAAGCGGGCACTTGCCGTCCTACGAAGAGCCGGAGCGGTATCGGGCCGTTCTTGAGGCATTCTTGAACGGCCAGTGAACGCTTCTTTGCTTATCTGTCGGTGCGGAGTTTGCCAATGCGGCCGCTGGGGCCCACCACGAACGGCAACGAGAGTGCGTTCCATTGGTGGTCAGCGTCCGGCGCGTCCTGTGGTCCAGGTTTCAAAGGCTGCCAGTTACGGCCATCGTCGTCCGATACATCGGTGCCGTTTGGGCCTACCGTGATCCAGGTGTTATGCGGAGCGTCATAGGCGACAGCGCTGCGGTAGCCGTGGGGCGGAGTTCGGGTCGGCTGCCACGTGCGGCCGCTATCGGTGGAATAAGCAGCCGTCTTTTCGGTTGCGGACGGCTTCAAGTAGTCACCACCAACCGCCATCCCGAGAAGTGAATCCGCTTTCCGTTGCCGAATGAACTGCAAAGAAAAGATGCCGGACGATTCTGTTCCCGTGCCGACGGGTACGGCCGCATTACTCCACGATCTTGTGCGACGGATGTTGCGGGTGTAAACGTACGCGCCAGCCTTTCCACCGGTGCCGAACCACTCTTGATCACGCAAGGCAAAGATCGAACTATTGCTCGCGGCGAACGCTCCTTGCTCAGATGAATCAGCTTCTACACTGGCGCCCGTTGCGTCCACGAGCGCAGCGGAGATGGCGCAATTTCGCTCTTTACCCGCCCCCATACACAGTTCTTGTGTTTGCAGAGTGAGGAGAGTAAACAGGCCGTGGACCGGATCGCCCAAGATCCATCCTCTATTAGGGCGAGGCATGCTGAGCGCATCCCAGAACCCATCTTTTTCCGCGTTGGTGGCGAGCAGCTTCCAGGTACGGCAACCGTCCGTCGTTTCGTAGAGGCGGGAGAGGTCGCCTTTACCGGAGCTCATGATAACGGCGGTGTTCTTGTCGAAAGACTGAATAGCGCGAAAATCCAGTTGCTCAGCTCCGGGAGGCACGGTGCAGCTTTGCCAGAGATTGCCGCTGTCTTCGGTGCGGAGGACCGTACCGCCAGCGCCACTCGCCCAGGCAACCGCGTTTCCAGCCGAGCAAATACCGCGGAGGTTGGCGATCGTGTGTGATTCCTCCATCTCCCACTGGGCGTATGCGGTGTGAAAAGCGGCGAACAGGATTGCGAGGAAGAGGAAAAACCGCCGCATGCGAGCCAGTAGTATAACGGACATCCGATCTCGCCAGCTTGCTGTAAATTTAAACCTAATATCCCGTTGCGGCTCTGACTGCTAAGTACAGGCCCTCCCCGGCGAAGGAAAATCGAGATCGCAAATGAGTAAGACTGACGTCCCATCGCGATCGCTG
>CAXUCT010000282.1:0-6361 GCA_964249415.1 uncultured Bryobacteraceae bacterium
GTGTGCAGCAACCCGGCCCGAGCGCCGGTTTGGGGACAGGTCGCCTGAGTTTCAAAGCGGAGAGCGGAGGTCAAGCCATATTGTCGCGTGTGGCTGTGCTGGCTGGATGTGGGTCAGCACGCAGTAGTTGGGATGAGTCCCCTTCACGCCCGAACAGAGATTCACCGCAAATCGTTATACAACTAGCACTTCGATTTCAAGACGGCTCACCACTGTTTCGAGGATTCATTAAACAACTGAGGACCATTCGGAGTGACGTGGAAGACTTCGTGTTTTTCAACCGAAAGGTTCTCCTCTCCAACGTAGTCGAGCGTGATCGAATCAGGCGTCACCGAAATCTTCCCGGCGCGGAGATCGCGTCGCCAAATCGTGTGAACGGAAGACCCATCGAAGGAGTACAAGCGCATACGCTTGACCCCCTGGGTACTTCCCAATATCGGGCCCCAAGCCAAGAACCAGCTTTCGCTTGACGTACCGGAATTGAGCCGGGCGACAGAAAAACCTGAACCCTCGAAATCTAACGCCGTGGGCGCTGCGGCCTTTTCTTGCCAAGAGCTTGATATCTTGTCATAAAACTTGAGAAAAGGCAGGGTATCCGGCGTTCCCTCACCACCTTGCATAAGTACGTACGCAATGGCGGCTGTTTGGATGCCGTTCAAAGAGAAGAAATTCGCAAAGGGAGTATTGGTAGTCTCTGGGTCCCAAGCTGACAACGTGATGTCACCTTGAAGATTTCTGATGGCGGAGCTGATATTACTCGCTGACGGATTCGGAGCCGCAAGCGCCATGTCGATCTCCTTTGCCATCATTTCCTCTAGCTGTTTGGTAGCTAAAGCAACCCCTTCGTTTGAGCCGTTCAGTTGCCCGGAGTCTGGGTCTCCGCGTCTCGCGTAGATCTGACGATTGAGCTTGAGGTAGGCGGTATGACGCTGTTGAATGGCAGCACTGGATTCGGAGGGATCGGCTGTCTGAGCGAACGCCGGGCAGGAAAGCACGGCCGCTAAAAGGGACGTGGATATAGCTTTTGTCATGGTTGTGTACCTCAAGGAATTTGAATAACGGCCGGTGAGGATGAGTCTCTCCATTGTTCGAAAATGCAGGCTGGCGTTGGGCTACTTGGATAACTCGCATTGTTGCCGATAGACGTCTTATACACGAGTTGCCTATTCGCGGCGGACCAGCAAGTAGGCGCTATGTCTAGCGGGGTTGGAAACAAGGTCGTCTTCATTTGTAAAGCCGTTTGAATTTTATTCCAATCACCAGGCGTTGGACTTACAAAGCACTTCGAGTCAGCTACTTGTGTGGCTGAGGTGTTGACACCGGCATAGATAAGCGCAGCGTTCGTTGTCTCCGTACCATGATGGAGGCCTACTCCCGTCAGGCAGCCAGGTTGGCATCTACCCAATCCGTTCAACTGGTTCACCCACGGGGCTACTGTCATGGCTTGGTAATTATTGAATCCTCTGAGGTATTGGTTATCGATAAACCTCTGTCTAATCGCATTTCCGATTGCCAGTTCAGAAACGTTGTCTCCTGCCGCCACTTTTCCGTTTGCTTCACCCCAGAGTTCTCGCACCAAGACCTGAGGCGCGACCACCACATACAAGGCATTTTGGGTCGTGGACTGCCCTATTGAACCAGACACTGTGAAAATCCCACTTCCGTCACCGCAGCTAGATCCCGCTGATAAGCTACTCGCACTAGAGGTGGTCCCATTTGGAATCGAAAGGCTTGCTTGGCAGTTACTGTCAGTATTGCCGAGGAATGTAGTTGGATAGCCGACCACAGATGAAAAATTGCTGGACGGCGTGACCTTAACTTGCGGGGTGTCCACGGTTGTTAACGGGATCATCTGAGCACCATTCGCTAGGCCCGGAACTGCGATTTGAGATGGAGAGCTTATGGTAAACGTCAGCTGCGCTGTTGCGAGAGCCCATGCACCCGTGTTATTGTACGTGCCGCCAGAACCCGACTGACCGAATTGATTTTTCCAAGGTGGGATGATTGAAGTTTCTGTCGCTGCACCTGCAGTGCAACTGGGAAACGTCACGGCGGCGGCGATGCTGGAAGAAGTAGGATTGCCGCAGCTGTCATAGGAGCTTGTCGGCTGGGTTGCCGCTAATGTCGCGACGTTCCCCACGATTGTGCCGCCCACTTGCCAGTTTATGTTCCCGCAACCCGGGACGATGGACGCGGTAATAGGTACCCGATACGGCACTCCCAACCTGCGTCAGCGTCCAATTCGATCCAAGGGTTGTGCTATCAGCCCAAGTGCCCGTGTAGTTGCAGTTACCGGCAGGTGCGCTCGGGGGGGTCGCCAATGCGTTAGGGTAAGCGCTGGTGATGGATCAGGATCTGAATCCTCCGCGCCGGAGGCGGCAAAACTCCCCGTCTGATTTGCATTCACACTGTTAAACGCCAGGGATTCCGGGCTAAAAATGTATCCCGCAACCGATGGTGTCACCGTGTAGCTGCCACCGGCTGGCACCGCAAGCGAGTAGTTGCCATTCGAATCCGTTGTAGTTGTGAACGACTCATTTCCACTGAGTGCGACCGTGGCTCCTGAAAGCCCACCACTGCCAGATAGAAGCTGCCCGGATATGGACACAAAGCTCGCCTCGGGAATGACGTCACCCGGAATCCCATACGTCGGAATCGAATAACCAACCCCGTCACTGCTCCGGTTGATGTACCAAGTGCCAGTCGATGGCCGCCATATCGCGATATCCGCCTTGCCGTCCCCGTCGAAATCGTAGGGCAGCGGCACATCGCCCACAGTCCCATATGTCAGAATCGAGTAACCAACCCCATCACTGCTCCGGTTGATGTACCAGGTGCCAGTCGACGGCCGCCATACCACGATATCCGTCTTGCCATCTCCGTCAAATCGAGTTGAGCTTTGTGGTGAACCGTCGCAGAAAGAGGGATGGATATCAGCATCCAGCACACCGCGGCAAAAAAGAAATGTACCCAGTTGAAGCTGCTGTCAACTCGAGTTGTTTGCATAACTCAAAAGGCCTTCCCCCAGGATGCCTATCTTATGAATGAAGTCTGTCCTTGATCCCTATTCAGCCGTATAAGCGCGTACCTCAATCGGGCCGACATACGCTGGTCGGCTAGAAGTAGTATCAATTGGCTAGCAGGATCTCGCTTAGCCTCTCGTAAAAGCAGGCCTACCGTCAACTAGGACTCTCCATAGGCGGTTGGATCGCTCTGAGCAGGCTGAGACAAGCGGTGAGGCTATGTGGAACTTATCCGGTTACGCACACGATACGGGCGACATTGCACGGATACACCCGAAGAGCAAGTTTGCATTCTGTGTCCTGGAGCCCACAATTAAACTCTGATGTTGTGGGGTCCGACACATGAGAAAGAGATTCTTAAACCTACTTGGACTGAGAAGGCGCTACTACTCTTCCCGGTGCCTAAGAACGCACCGCGACATGCGCCACATCCGCGCGCCCGCGCCCCACTTTAGATTTTGTGACCCGGATGTTAACTTAATTGTCACAATGCAGTCGGGGTCATATAAAATCTGCACCCCTGATGCCTGTCCATTATGTTTCGACTTCTCACAACCCTTCTACTGGCCAGCACCCTACCTCTGCCAGCCGCAGACGCATCGCAAGACGCCGCGGTCGTGCTGGCTCAGATTCTCGCCCAGAAAGGCACCATCAGCCTAAGTGATCTCTTGCGCGTTCAAGCAACAGAGGATCACAACCGCCTCGCTCTACTGGCAAGCATTCTGCAAGACAAAGGACTGTTAGACAGCACGGACCTGGCGCGCTTATCCATCCCGCCTAGTGAAGCTGCCTCAACTTCTCAGACGTCTGTAGCCGGGCAGTCCGTAGCGCCAGCCCGACCGGAAACACAGGCGAAAACTCAAAACGTGGATCTAGCTATCACCACGAAGAAAAAAATCCCTGTCTCTGTATACGGGACCCTCCTCTTTACCGCAGGCTACGACACAGCCGTTTTCAACTATGGCGACGTTCCAATGATCGCGAGTAAGCAGGGAACTGATCCTACGGGTGGAGACAAGAACTTCTATGAGAGCGCTCGCCAAACGCGTCTTGGCTTGAATCTTGATCCCGTGGAAACACTCGGCGGACAACTCAGCGGCCGCTTTGAATTCGACATGATGGGCGGCGAAGCTCCTTATCCCAACGGGATCAACATGAATTTCTTCCGCATGCGTCTGGCTTACGGCCGCATGGATTGGAATAACTTCGCCCTCGAAGCGGGCCAAGACTGGTCGGTTTTCGCGCCCCTCAATCCCACAAGCCTGAATGAATTTGGAATACCCGAATTCACCGGCACTGGCAACGCCTGGATTCGGCTGCCGCAACTGCGTCTGGAAGCCAAAACTAAGAACGGAAGCGGTAACAACGTTCTCTGGCAATTCGCCGCTTCCGATCCGAACATGGGCGACTACCCAACAACAGCGATATCGGCTGCACGCCAGCCGGGCATAGGCGAGCGCGGCCGTATGCCTTCTCTTGAAAGCAGATTAGCTTGGTCAGCGGCACACAACGATCGAAGTTACACTGTCGGTCTCAGCGGACATTATGGCCGTGGTAAGAACGCCGGAACTATCGGGACTTTGAACGTTCAGTCTCCGGTTGATTCCTGGGGTGTAGCGGCCGATTACTCCTTGCCGTTCACTAAGTTCTTCAACTTGACCGGCGAGGCTTACGAAGGACGGGCGCTGGGAATCTACGGAGTGGCAACTGGAGAAGCGATCGGAGCGGTGCGTACTCCTGGCGCCCATGGAGTCCTGAGCCGAGGCGGATGGGTGCAAGCGCAATTCAACTTCGCTAAGCAATGGCAATTGAACTTGGCGTATGGCATCGATAACCCACAAGCTTCCGAACTGCCGGTCGGCAATCGAAATCGAAATCAGCAGTACATGGCCAACATCATCGACAAGCTCACCAAAAATATCAATGCCTCGGTGGAATACCGGCGCATCCTCACCGACTACCGCAATCAGCTATTCGCGAACGAACGCGGCGATCATATCGACTTGGGAGTTGCCTACATTTTCTAATACTTTAGCGACTTACACCGGCTGACTCATCGATCGTGATGAATCGGTCGGCAGCGATATTAGTAAAGCGCTGGACTTTGCCGCTGGGCCACTCTACCGTGACTTTGGAAACCGTCCGGTCCTGCCTCAGACCGAACGTAAGCGCAAGGTCGCTCTGCGAGCAGTAGCTCGATCCGCTGTGGACAGTCTGCCACTGCTTACCCGATGAGCTCTCGACGCGCACAACGGCGCCCAGCGCGCTGCGATTCGACTGCCTTCCGGTAAGGCGCACATTCAGCCAGTAATTTCTGTTACCGCCGTCGTTTCTCAACAGCCGGGCGGGCCCTCCGTTTTCAGTGACCAGAATGTCCAGGTCGCCATCGTGATCGAAGTCGGCGTAAGCCGCGCCTCTGCCAACAACCGGCCGCCGAATGTCCGGGCCCACTGAGTTAGTAGCGTCCTCAAAACCGCCCCGTTCGTTGTTGTGGAACAGCAGTGCCGGCTCGCGGAACTGCAAGTCGGTTTGAGTGCGATTGATGTCGGGGTCTATATGCCCGTTTACTGCAAAGATATCGGGGAATCCGTCCAAATCGTAGTCGAAGAAGAATGCCCCGAAAGTTACATTCAGCAGACTCGCGCGCGCCAACGGAGTGGAGGAAGCAACATCTGAAAACAATCCGGTCCCGTCGTTATGATAAAGCGCCATCAACTGCTTGCTGAAGTTACCCACAAGCAGATGCGGCTGGCCGGAACGGTCGTAATCCGCAGCGTCGGCACCCATCGCCCCGCGCGCCACTCCATCGTCTCCGTACCCCACGCCTGCTTCCACGCCCATTTCGGTGAACGTGCCATTCTTATTATTGCGATAGAGCTTATTCGGTTGTGTATCGTTGGCAATGAAAAGGTCCGGCCAACCATCGCTGTTGAAGTCAAACACAACTATGCCAAGGGACTTACTGCTAGGATTATCCAGCCCGGCCTTGTTAGTAACATCTTCGAAACGGCCGTTCCCCAGATTGCGATAAAGCTTCAAGCTCTGGCCTTTGTAAGACTCCGGCGTGCAGTACGATTTGGTACTGCCGTCCATCGAACAGCGAACGTCTTTGGGCGCGCTCCACTGGACATAATTCGCAACAATCAGGTCGGCCTTGCCATCACGATCGTAGTCAAACCAAGCGGCGCTGGTGCCAAAGTTCGCATTGCGGATCCCGCTCGCCGCAGTCACATCGCGGAAGTGGCCGTGCCCTTCGTTGTGAAACAGGCGGTCACCTTCCAGCGCGGTCACGTAGATATCCGGCAATCCGTCGTTATCGTAGTCCGCGACACCAACAC
>CAXUCT010000283.1:0-1471 GCA_964249415.1 uncultured Bryobacteraceae bacterium
CGCGCCCTCCTGGTAACGGAAATTGCCGGTCTGATCGATGGTGGCGACCTGATTTGAATTCAGTGCAAATTTCGTTACCATCTGGTCGCTCCATGTCAGCGCCGGGTCAGGGGTGGCCGGCTTACCGCTCTGACCGGGCGCTGTCTTGGCGGGAAGGGCCACCGGCTTGTCGGTGTGCGTGGCCACATTCCAGGCGAGGAACGTGTCGATATAGCTGCCCTCGCCGTACAGAACTCGTAGATGAGAGCAGTCTACAATGCGATGTGACTGGTCCGGGCGGTTAGGTTTAAATTCGAGCTGCGACTTCGAAGAGGTTCGTATCTCGCCGACATCCTTGCCCCCGGGCTTCATTTCTAGCTCAATGTGCTCGCTCCGTAGAATGCGCGTCTCCGACAGCTGCACACCGGGTTGTGGAATGGGGGCGGATTCGGCCACCGCGTGCCCGTCCGCCAACACCAGATGTAGGTCACTGCTATTCACTTCTGCCCCATTCACTTGCTTCGTAGTGACTGCAAAACGCAGGTCCGCCCGCGTTCCGCTGATCGAAGTCTGCGAACCGGGCTGCGCCGCCAACACCTTGGCGTGGTCCTGGCCGACGATGTTCACTAGATTGCCCTTCTCATCGAACAGCGCGACCATCTTGTCGGCCGAATAGCCGGTGTGGCGATCTTCGCGCACATCCGTACCCACGGGTTTGTCTCCGTCAATATGCTGCAGATATCCATCCTGCAGCGTCACCACCGAAGTCTGTGCCTGGATGGTTGTGCCCTGGCGCTGCATCTTGGACCAGGGAGTCAGATACACTTTTTGCTCTGCCTCCTTGTACACCAGGTCGCCGGTTTCGATATGCATCTTGTTCCCGGGGGGGCCTTTGCCGACCCAATTCAGGGACACGCTCGATTTAAGATGCAATTGCTTCGTGTTCGGGTCGTAATCGGCGCCCACGCACTGGCCATCGCCTTCCGTAAAGAGGAAGGACGCAGGCTGATCCGTCGCCGCCTTGCCTGTTTTCGTTTCGTAGGTGACGCCGGAAGTGGTTACCCGGACGCATTTGGCTGCCTCGGCCTTATCCGCCGCATCTTTGTCCGATGGCACATTCATTATAATCGCGATCGGCCCTTCGGACTTCATCAGCCCGGTCCGTTCATCAAACAGTGCTTTCTCGCCTTGGACGTAGGTGTAAGATCCGCCGTCTTTGGCGTACAGCCTCAACGCGAGATCGTGCAGCTCAAATGTCGAAGGATCGTGAGTCGCTTGAATGGATCTGGCGTGGAGCCGCACAATATCCTTACCCGTCTGGTCGTCAGATTTGGAGTAATTCCATTCAACTGCAGTAGTCTGTAAGCCAGGTTTGATGGGCGGAACACTCGCAATATGCGTGCGCCTCAGCTGCGCGAGCCGCTGCTTCAGCGTGTAACCAACTCCCAGGGTGAGGAGAACGGCAGCGACGGCTAGAAGAACAGAGATGCGC
>CAXUCT010000283.1:1481-6296 GCA_964249415.1 uncultured Bryobacteraceae bacterium
GGCCGCATGTACTTTGGAAAGACCTATTTCGAGCTTAACAGGCCTCTTTCCGGCATAACAGGAGACGCGGAGAGCCGGAACTCATGAAATATGAGTAGTGGATTGACAACCTGGCGACTGCCAATATAAGAAGTGGTGTATAATCAATAGGTTGGAATAAAGACTTGTCACTCCACTGTGGAGTGTGCTAAAAATATCCCTGGGGGTTAGGCCTGAGATCGTCTTGATCTAAGGTGGCAGTTGGCCTAACCAATCACAATTCAAAGACAGTGCGATTTACTGGAGGTTTCAAATATGGACATTCGACCGCTACACGACCGCGTTGTGGTTAGACGGATCGAAGAAGGGGAGACCATGCAGGGCGGTCTCTACATTCCCGATTCCGCGAAAGAGAAGCCGCAGCAGGGCGAAGTCATCGCCATTGGCAATGGCAAAAAAGGCGAGGATGGAAAGCCGCAGCCGCTTGACGTGAAAGTAGGCGACCGCATTCTCTTCGGCAAATATTCCGGCAGCGACATCAAGCTGGATGGCAACGAGTACATGATCATGCGCGAGGACGAGATCCTGGGCGTGCTCAGCAACGGTGCCTCATCGGCAAAGGCTAAGTAGGAGAAAAGAGATATGGCAGCAAAACAGATTGTTTATAGCGAAAACTCGCGTCAGGCGATTCTTCGCGGTGTGAATCAGCTCGCTGATGCCGTGAAGGTGACGCTCGGTCCTAAGGGCCGCAACGTAGTTCTTGAGAAGAAGTTTGGCGGCCCCACGATCACCAAAGACGGCGTGACGGTTGCTAAAGAAGTAGAGCTTCGCGACCCGCTCGAAAACATGGGCGCCCAGATGGTGCGTGAGGTGGCATCGAAGACCTCCGACATCGCCGGCGACGGCACCACGACCGCGACCATCCTGGCGCAGGCGATCTTCCGTGAAGGCGTGAAGTCGGTTGCCGCCGGTGCGAATCCGATGGCGCTGAAGCGCGGCATCGAGAAGGCTGTCGAGGCGGTGGTCGAGGAAGTGAAGAAATTCTCCAAGCCAGTTCCTTCGCAAGGCGATGCAATTGCCCAGGTGGGCACCATCTCTGCTAACGGCGATTCCACTATCGGCAACATCATTGCCGAAGCAATGAGCAAAGTCGGCAAGGACGGCGTTATCACAGTGGAAGAGTCCAAGACCATGGTGACCGAGTTGCAGACCGTTGATGGCATGCAGTTCGACCGTGGTTATCTGTCTCCCTATTTTGTGACTGATCCCGATCGCATGGAAGCGGTTCTCGAGGATCCCTACATCCTGATCCACGAAAAGAAGATCAGCAACATGAAGGATCTTCTGCCTCTGCTCGAGCAGATTGCTCGTTCGGGCAAGCCGCTGCTCGTCATCGCCGAAGAGGTCGAAGGCGAAGCGCTGGCAACCCTCGTGGTGAACATGCCTGCGCCGTGAAAGCTCCTGGTTTCGGGGATCGCCGCAAAGCGATGCTCGAAGACATTGCGGTTCTCACTGGAGGCAAGGCTCTCATGGAGGAGACCGGCATCAAGCTCGAAGGCGTACGTCTCGAGGACCTCGGCCGCGCCAAGCGCGTCACCGTGGACAAGGACAATACCACCATCGTGGATGGCGGCGGCACCCAGAAGACTATCGAAGGGCGCATTAAGCAGCTCCGCAATCAGATCGAAGAGACCACCTCTGACTACGATCGCGAGAAGTTGCAAGAGCGCTTGGCGAAGCTCGCCGGTGGCGTAGCCGTTATCAAGGTTGGCGCCGCTACCGAGACCGAGATGAAAGAGAAGAAGGCGCGTGTCGAAGACGCTCTGCATGCCACTCGTGCGGCGGTGGAAGAAGGCATCGTTCCCGGCGGTGGTGTTGCACTGCTCCGTGCGGGTAAGGCTCTCACTAGCTTAAAGTTACAAGGCGATGAGCAGATTGGTGTCGATATTATCCGCAAGGCAACTGAAGAACCGCTTCGCCAGATCTCCGGCAATGCCGGTTACGAAGGCGCTATCATCATCGAAAAGGTTCGTGCGAACCCGGACAATAACTTCGGCTTCAACGCCGCGACTGGCGAGTACGAGGACCTGGTGAAGTCCGGCGTGATCGATCCTACTAAGGTCACTCGCTCGGCTCTGCAGCATGCCGCTTCGATCAGCGCTTTGATGCTGACCACTGAAGCCATGATCGCTGAACTCCCCGAGAAGAAGACCCAGTCGGGTCCGCCTGCCGGCCACGGCGGCCCTGAGATGGACTACTAATCCAAATCAGTCTGGTTTGGTGTTAAGCCCGCTTGGCTTCCGAAAGGAGCCCGGCGGGTTTCTTTTTTGGAGAGCGCTTATCTCTTCTTCGAAGCCGATTTCTTGCCGGTGCTCTTCTTTTCATTCGGATTCGGCGGAATTTTTGCGCCCGAGCGCCGCGCTTCACTAAGGGCGATCGCAATGGCTTGCTTCGGGTTCTTGACCTTCTTTCCGCTGCGGCCGGACTCTAACTCATGATTCTTGAATTCGTGCATCACGGTCTCCATCTTCTGCTGCACAGTCTTCTTTGATTTAGGATCTGATCCTGAAGAGGAACGCTTCTTGGAAGCAGCCGAGCCCTTTTTTGAAGCCTTTTTCTTTGTCGCCATCTACTGCCCTCCTTCGTAAACAAGTCTCACATGCGAGGGCTATCAAACGGGCGATTTCACCCCATCCGGTTGATATCCTGGCTAAGTAAGAGGTCCTTATTGTCCCGCGTCTTATTTGCTTTCCGGAGCTTCTTTTCCATCCTTTTTTACGGCCTTTTGCCGGAGGATATCGCGTCCGAATTCGGCTACGAGAAGGTAAAATCTGCCCCGGTTGTCATCATTCCGGAGCCACCGAAGGTGAAAGCAAGTGACGGCGCACTGCAGATGCTGCAGATTCTGCAGCGGGACTCTCGATTGATTGATTTCTTGATGGAAGATATTGCGGGTTATGCAGACGATCAGATTGGCGCCGCCGTTCGTACGCTGCACAGCGACTGCAAAGCCAGCTTGACGCGCCATCTAACGCTCGCTCCGGTAATTGACGGCATCGAAGGCACGTTTCAAAAACTTGATGCCGCAAAGACTCCCGATGCCAATCGCATCAAGCTGATCGGCAATGTTCCAGCCACGGGCAAAGTTTCGGGGGGCACTTTGCGCCATCGCGGTTGGAGTGCCTTGGGAGTCGATCTGCCGCCGCTCGGAAAGCAGGATGCCTCCGTGCTTGCTCCCGCGGAAATCGAAGTGGAATAGCGGCTCAGCGCTTCATGTCCGACTACATCATTGGCATCGACCTCGGCACGACCAACAGCGCGCTGGCGTATGCCTCGATACCCATCGCGGAGAGTGAGCGCGCCGATGTCCAGCTGTTCCATGTCCCGCAGTTAGTCAATGCCGGGGAGGTAGCCGAACTCGATCTGCTGCCGTCCTCTCTCTATATTCCCGGGCCAAACGAGTTTGTGGAAGGCGCACTGGCGTTGCCGTGGAATTCGGCGCCGGAGTACATAGCCGGCCAATTAGCTCGCACGCGCGGTGTGGAGAATGCAGGGCGGCTGGTCAGCTCCGCCAAGAGTTGGCTCTCCAACCAGAGTGCCGATCCCACGCAGCCGCTGCTGCCGTTAACGGCGCCGGAGGGCGTGCCGAAAATCTCGGCGGTGGAAGCATCGCGCCAGTATCTCCTTCATCTTCGCTCGGCTTGGGACGCCGCGCATCCGGAGGCAAAGCTCGAACATCAGCAGGTGCTAATTACCGTTCCTGCTTCGTTCGATGCGGCTGCTCGTGAGCTGACGCAGCGCGCCGCGAAACTTGCGGGGTATCCGGAAGTCACGGTGATTGAGGAGACGCAAGCCGCGTTCTACGCCTGGATCGAACGTAATCCGAACTGGCGCGAACAGGTCGCTCCCGGAGACCTGATCCTAGTGGTGGACATTGGCGGCGGAACCACAGATCTCACGCTCATCGCCGTGACCGAGAAGGCGGGTGAGCTGGAACTGGAGCGTGTCGCTGTCGGCGAACATCTGCTGCTGGGCGGCGACAACATGGATTTGGCGCTGGCTCGTTTTGCGGAGGGGCAGTTCGCGCAAAAGAGCGTCAAGCTGGATGCGATCCAATTCCATGCGCTGTGGCAGCAGTGCCGCGCCGCCAAAGAACTGCTGCTTTCGAGCGACAGTTCAGCGCCGGCTGAGCAGCCGCTTACGATTCTGGGCCGCGGTACGGGTCTGATCGGTGGAACACTGCGCGGCAAGATGACGCGCGAAGAGGTGCGCGGGCTGCTGGTAGATGGATTTTTTCCGATGGTGCGGGCCGATGCGGCGCCCGAGCGGCAGCGTCGCGCGGCTCTGATGGAAGTGGGTTTGAATTACGCTTCCGATCCCGCGGTGACGAAGTATTTGGCGCAGTTCCTACGACAGGCCGGCGCAAACGCGAGTTCGGGCCGCTTTGCGTATCCTACACACCTGTTGCTGAATGGAGGCGTGCTGCAGGCGGGCGCCAGGGAACGGCGTCTCTTTGAAGTGCTGAATAGCTGGCTTCAGCAGGCGGGTGCGCCGGGTCTCACCAAATTGCGAAACGCAACCAAGCAAGCCGATCTGATGCATGCTGTAGCGCGTGGCGCGGCTTATTACGGTCTGGCTCGAATGGGGAAAGGCGTGCGCATTCGCGGCGGCGTTCCGCGGACTTACTATGTGGGGATAGAAAGCTCATTACCGGCTATCCCCGGATTGCCCCCGCCGATGAAGGCACTGGCCGTCGTGCCCTTCGGCTTGGAAGAGGGGTCAAAAGTAGAGCTGCCGCAGCGCCGCTTCGCGCTGGTGGTGGGTGAACCGGCCGAG
>CAXUCT010000284.1:0-599 GCA_964249415.1 uncultured Bryobacteraceae bacterium
GAGTTGCCCAGGGCATTGCCATAGCGCCCGAAGAATCTGTTAATCGCGGCCACTGCTTTGCATCTCGCCGACTATATCCCAACTACCAGTCCCGCCAACAACGCCACTCGATCCGCAATCCGATCCACCAAAATACTTTCATTCACAGCATGCGCCCCTTCGCCCACTCCACCCAGACCATCCAGCGTCGGCACTCCCAACGCCGCCGTAAAATTCCCGTCCGACCCGCCGCCTGTCGACGATTCCTCTAACGTGAGCCCCATCGAACCGCCAATCTTCCTGGCTCTGTCGAACAACTTCCGAATCGTCCTGGTCCGCTCCATCGGTGGCCGGTTCAATCCACCCTCCACGCGAACCCGGCATCGCTTATCAAACGGTCTGAGTTCAAAAAGCTTCCTCTCGATTGCTTGCGAATCCTTCAGCCGCACCGCGCGAACGTCCACATCGATGCTCGCCTCCGCTGCCACTACATTGCTGCGCGTGCCGCCGCTGATCACGCCCGGGTTCACCGTGATCCCGCGCCGCCAATTTGTCAAGCCGGCAATCCTCTCGATTTGCCGCGCCGCTTCCACAATCGCGCTCGCCCCGTTGCTAAAGTC
>CAXUCT010000284.1:609-2212 GCA_964249415.1 uncultured Bryobacteraceae bacterium
ATGCGATGCTTTCCCGTCCACAAACACCGTGTAGTTGCCGATCCCTTTCCGCGCCGTCTTCAGCTTCCCCGTTAGCCCCGTCCCCGGTTCCAGCACCAACACACACTCGCTCCCTTTCGCCTCCGCTTCTGTGTAAGCGCGCGAGGTCGGGCTTCCCACCTCTTCATCGGAGACGAGGAACAGCACCACCTTGCGTGGGACCCGGACATCCAGCTCCTGCAGCGCGCGCATGGCATACAGGAAGAACGCTAACCCGGACTTCATGTCCAACACGCCCGGCCCCCACAGCCGCTCCCGCTCTTGCCGGAAGGGCATGATCTTGAGAGTTCCCACCGGCCACACGGTATCGGAGTGCCCCAATGCCAACAGCTGCCCTCTTTTGCTCGGACGTCCCACCTTAAACTCCAGCCGTAAGTGCCTGCCATGCTTATGCGCCGCAATCGTCGTCGCAGTCGCAATGTCCTTGGTACGCTCAATCATCAGGTCGGCAAATCGATCCACATGCGGAGCCGAATCGCTCGGTGATTCACACTCCACCATCTCTTGAATCAGCGAAATGATCGCTGCTTGTTTCTCAACGGCATAACGCAGGAAAGAGTGCATCCGGCTGTTATGATAGTCCTTCCCATGACATCGATGGACCTCCAGGAAATCTCGGCCATCTTGCCGCATCGTTATCCGATGCTCATGGTAGACCGCATCGTCGACATTGGCGAAAACTGCATTGTGGGCATCAAGAATGTCACTGCCAACGAACCTCATTTCACCGGTCATTTTCCTGGTTACGCCGTCATGCCCGGTGTACTTATCATCGAAGCCATGGCGCAAGTCGCTGGTGTCCTAGTCACGGTGCTGGCTCCTCACACGCGCGGCCAACTGATGCTCCTCGCCTCCGTTGAAAACGCCAAATTCCGCAAACCCGTCGTGCCAGGCGACCAGCTCCGCATCGAAATGAAGTTGAGCCGTCTGAAGAGAAGCGTCGCAAAAATGCAAGGCCGGGCCACTGTCGACGGCGAGGTTGTAGCCGAAGCCGGGCTCCTATGCGTGCTCAGTGACCGAGCAGTTACTACCGTGCCGAACTCTGCGGCAGAGGTTCCTGAGCCGCAGTTAGCTTAGAGTGCTAGCCTATGCGCCGGCTTAGAGGCGCGTACCACGCCTAGATGGCCATCCATCCTACAGCGATTATTGACCCAGACGCAGACATCTCTCGCGAGGCGGAAATTGGCCCCTACTGCATCATCGGTAGCGGCGTCACCATAGGACCACGCACCCGCCTACTGGCACATGTCTACCTCGAAGGCAAACTCACGGTCGGCAAAGACAACGTTTTTTACCCGTATTGCTCCTGCGGCGTCACTCCCCAAGATAAGAAGTACCGAGGCGAACCTTCCGAAACGCGCATCGGTGATCGCAACACCTTCCGCGAATTCGTCACGGTCAACCGCGGTACAGAAGGCGGTGGCATGGTCACCTCCATCGGCGACGGCAATCTCATCATGGCCTACGCCCACATCGCGCACGACGTCATCATTCACAACCACACCATCATCGTGAACGGCGTCACCTTCGCTGGGCACGTCACGGTTGACGACTATGCCAACAT
>CAXUCT010000284.1:2222-5784 GCA_964249415.1 uncultured Bryobacteraceae bacterium
CGCTGCCGCATCGGACGCCACGCAATAGTCGGCAGCCGCAGCGTCATTAAACAAGACGTGCTGCCCTACTCCATCACGGCTTCCAGCCACCAAGCGGAAGTCTTTGGCGCGAATCGCACCGGCCTCGAACGTTGCGGCTACAGCTCCGATGCCATCGAGCCGCTGCAAAATGCCTTTCGCATCCTTACCCGCGCCGGCCTCAACACTACCCAAGCTCTAGCGCGCATTGAAGAGGAGATCCCACAGACTAGCGAAGTGAAGCATCTGCTCGCGTTCATCCGCTCTTCCCCGCACGGTGTCACAAAATAAAACCTTGCGCTACGGAATGATCGCCGGCAACGGCCGCTTCCAGCTGCTGGCTCTTAAAACGGCCCGCCGCCAGGGGCATGAAGTCGTAGTCATCGCTATCGAGAACGAAGCCACGCCGGAGCTTGCACCCCTCGCTTCCTCGCTTCACTGGGTCAACATCGGACAACTAGGCAAGCTGATCGATATTCTCAAGCGAGAGAACATTGCGGAAGTGATGATGACCGGACAAGTGAAACACGTCAGCCTCTTTTCGTCCGTCAAACCGGATTGGCGCCTTTTCAAGCTTCTGACTTCTCTAAAGGAGAAGAACACCGCCGCGCTCATCGGCGGCATACAAAAGGTGCTCCACGAAGAAGGTATTGAGCTTGTTGATTCCACCCGTCTGCTGAAAACGCTACTCGCTCCCGAAGGCGTACTGACTCGCCGCAAGCCCACCAAAGAGGAACAAGCTGACATTACCTACGGCCGCCGTCTTGCTAGCCTTCTCGCGTCCGCCGACATCGGCCAGAGTGTAGCCATCAGCGAAAGAGCCTGCGTGGCTGCCGAAGCCATGGAAGGCACGGACGCCATGCTCCGCCGCGCTGCTTCGCTGACCAACGGCAAGCCGCTTCGCCTCGTCAAAGCTTCCCGCGGGCGCGCTCATCTCCTCTTTGATGTGCCCGTTGCGGGATTGACTACGGTCGATACCATGATCGAGACCGGCGCCACCGCCTTCGCTCTTGACGCCGGGCGTACTCTTCTTCTCGATAAAGAACAAATGCTGCGCCGCGCTGACGAGGCAGGTATCACACTGGTGGCTTATCCGCCGCTCGAGCCTTCAGCCTCATGAAGAGGATCCGTGCCGCCGTTATAGGGGCCGGTTCCTTCGGCCGGAATCACGTGCGCGTCCTCAGCAATCTGGAAGACGTCGAGTTAGCTGCCATTGTCGATACAGACCTTGCCAAGGCCCAGCAGCTTGCTTCCGAGTTCGGCTCGCTAGCATTCGCAAATCTCGAGGACGTTATCCGTTCCATCGACGCTGCTATTGTCGCTACCCCGACACTCACTCACGAGCAGATCACAACCCAGCTACTGAATGCCGGCTTGGACGTACTCGTCGAAAAACCGATTGCCGATTCATCGGCCGCCGGCGACCGCCTCGTCCGCCTTGCGCTAGATCGCGCCCGCATTCTGCAAGTCGGTCACCTCGAGCGCTTCAACCCGGCAGTCGCCGCCCTCGAAAAAGCCCTCACGATCCCCCTCTTCTTCGAGGTCCATCGCCTCAGCGTCTTCTCGCCGCGAAGTCTGGACATAGATGTCGTGCTCGATCTCATGATCCACGACCTCGACATCATCCTGAACTTCACCCGAGAGCAACCGGTCGAGATTCAAGCAGCCGGAATTTCCGTCCTGTCCCAGCGGGTAGACATCGCCAATGTTCGCCTCTCATTCGCCAGCGGTTGCATCGCCAACTTGACTGCCAGCCGCGTCTCAACAGAACAGGTCCGCAAGCTCCGCCTGTTCCAGCCCGGTGAGTACATCTCGCTTGACTACGGACGCCAAGAAGCTGTCCGCCTGTCAATTCGAAAAAACGAACCCAATGACTTCGTTCGGCAAAATGCCGCCGCTACCCTCCAAATTGGCTTCGTTCCGCAACTTGGCTACGAACCGCTCCCGGTAACCCGTGGCGAGCCCCTTCGTTTGGAGCTCGAAGCCTTCTTCGCCTCTGTTCGAAACCGGTCTGGACCGCGTGTCGACGGATTCCACGCCGTGAACGCCCTCAGTTTGGCAGAGGCCATTCTTGTTAAAATCAAGGAACATTCGGAGTTAGTCGCCCAAACCATCCAGCTCCGAAGCTGATTCAGCCGTATGGCGCTTGCTCCCCTCACGTTGACCCCTCAGGTTGAGGTGCGCCCACTCGGCGATTCAACATCCGCTCTACCGCCTTCCGCCGTGCCGCTCAATCTGTTGCTGGATTGGCCGCTTGAGCGGTCCCGCCCCCAATGGCTTCGCATCCTCGCCGTTTCGCTGGTTCTGCATGTTTGTTTCTTCTTTGCAGCCATGCGTTTGCCAAGCTTTATCAAGGCTGATCAACTCGCCCGTCATGTAGCTGTTAAACGCGTGCCTCTTTACTTACCTCCGGACGTGCTCACGCAGCGGACTCCGAACCTGCAAAAAATCTCGAAGAACATTGATCTATCCAACTTGCTTTCCACTCCCGCTCAACAGGCGCGCGAAGCAGCGCCCCGCCCGTCGAGGAAGCAATTTGATATGCCGAAGCGCGCAGTTCCACAGCAGCTAGCGAAGCGGCCGCAGATCCTTCCCGAAGCGCCCAAAGTAGCACTTAACCAAACACCCGGACCGCTGCCGCCCGGAGTGGCAGCTGGCTTACCCGCAGCCAAGACTCCGCCGCCAGCTGAAAGCCCCTTTCAGAACGTTGGCTCCGAAGCCCCGCTGAACCCCCACCCGACATTAGCTCCGCCCAAAGCAACTGCCCAAGCAGCCATCAATGCGCTCGCCCAGAATCTGCCCGGTCAGCACTCTGAAATGGGCAATAACAACTCCACAGAGCTTTCGCCCCGCATTCCGGGTACCGTCGCCCAGCCGGGCGCCCCCCAAGCCGCCATAGAATTACAAAGCGACCCGCAAGGCGCCGACTTTAAGCCTTACCTGGCGCGTATTCTCGCGATCGTCCGCGCGAATTGGCGCCAGGTGGTGCCCGAAAGCGCGCGCCTAGGAACCCTGCGCGGGCGCACCGTCATGGAGTTCATCATCAATCGGGACGGCAGCATTCCCAAAATCGTCACGGCCGACTCGTCCGGTTCAGATCCGCTCGATCGCGCCGCTCTAGCTGGCTTGAGCATGTCCAACCCTTTGCCGCCCCTACCCGCCGACTACAAGGGCTTTCAAGTACGGCTGGCATTTACGTTCACCTACAACCTGCCCTCCCAATGAACGCGCCTGAACCTGGCAGCTCCCTCATCGGATTCCGCACTGCGCTCGTCCTTTACGCGCTCCTGGTGGTCGCCGCCGTTCTCACTCTGAAAGGCGCCGCGCTCGCGCTCGCGCTCATCATTGTTCTCGCTTTGGCGGCGAAATCGTACGTGCACCATCTGCGCAGCCGCCTGGAATAGCACTGGCTCAAATCCACCATGGGCGGTGGAATCCAACCTAGAAGCCTGAGCTAACTTCTTTGTTTGCTATCGCTTGAATTGGCGAAACGCGTGCTCTATGTTTACCGTCCGATTTCACAGAGGCATTCATGAAGATTTTT
>CAXUCT010000284.1:5794-6269 GCA_964249415.1 uncultured Bryobacteraceae bacterium
ATCCAGTTCAAGCTGTGGTGTCCTATCTTTCCATTGGCCTGATGGCCGCAACCAGTCTCGCGTTTGGGCAAGACGCTGCTCCTCCCCTGCCGCCCGATCAGCAGCAAGCTGCGTCATCCAGCGGTGGATGGAGACGTGTAGGCGATCCCGCTCCAATAGATCAGTCCAATCAGTCGTCTTACCCGGCCTACGCTAATCAAGGCCCGGCGTACGGTGGAGATCCGGCCGGCAATTCCGGTCAGCCCGCGTACGGGCAGCCCCCCTACGGGCAACAGCCCAGCTACAATCAGCAGCCTTTATACAATCAGCAGCAGCCGTCCTATGGTCAGCAACCCACCTACAACGGGCAACAATCGCGTTATCAGCCGCCGCCCGTCCCGCCACAACTCGACGTACCAGCGGGAACGTTCATTACCGTTCGCGTGAACCAGCTGTTGTCGTCTGATAGGAACCAGCCGGGGGATGGCTTCTCCGC
>CAXUCT010000285.1:0-2084 GCA_964249415.1 uncultured Bryobacteraceae bacterium
TGCGCCCGTGCACAAACGGTTTCTCCGGAAGACTATCAGCGGCTTTCGGAGAGCAGGTGCGGATCTTGACGTTGATGGTAAACGGAGGCTCGAAGAACTTAACGTTGAGCTGACAAAGGCAACCACGAAGTTTTCTGAAAATGTTCTGGACGCAACGAACGCGTTTGAACTAGTCCTCACGGACGAAGCAAAGTTAGCAGGCTTGCCTGAATCCGCCCGCTTGGCGGCGCGCGAGAGCGCCAAGTCAAAGGGCAGGGAAGGCTGGCGCCTTACGCTACAGGGCCCCAGCTACACCGCGGCAATGACTTACCTCGACGATCGTGCTATTCGGAAGGATCTTTGGCACGCCTCTAATACGCGCGCCACCTCCGGCGAGCGTGACAATCGCGCTTTGATTAACGAAATTCTGCGCTTGCGGCGTGAAAAGGCGCAGCTTCTCGGATACCGCGATTTTGCTGATTTGGTTTTGGAGGAACGCATGGCGCACACCGGGCAGCGGGCGCAAGCGTTCCTGGAAGACTTGAAAGGCAAGACGGAAGCGTACTTCGCGCAAGAGAATCGAAGCCTGGCGGAAATGGGCAAGCAGCTGGGCTATGACGAGGTTCATCCGTGGGATGTTAGTTACCTAGCTGAAAAGCAGCGGCAGGCGCTGTACGATTTTGACGAAGAAGCGTTGCGGCCCTACTTCGAACTAGATCGAGTAGTGGCGGGAATGTTTGAAATTTTCAGCCGCCTTCTTAGTATTAAAGTGATCGAAGAGCCTGGCGTGCCCGGCTGGGACCCGGCGGTGAAATATTATCGCGTAGAAGACGCCGCTTCCGGCAAGCTCTTAGGCGGGTTCTATACGGACTGGTTTCCGCGGGAGGACAAGCGCGGCGGGGCATGGATGGATTCGCTGATCACAGGCAATCCGGACCAGGGGCAGCCACACTTGGGACTGATCTGCGGCAATCTGACGCCACCGGTGGAAGACAGGCCCTCGCTGTTGACGCATCGGGAGGTGGAGACGATTTTCCACGAGTTCGGCCATCTGCTGCACCATATACTCAGCCGTGTTCCGGTGCGCTCGTTATCGGGTACCAACGTTCCATGGGACTTTGTGGAGCTGCCGTCTCAAATCATGGAGAACTGGTGCATGGAAGGTGAAGCGCTGAATCTATTTGCGCGCCATTACCAGACTGGTGAAGCGCTTCCAGCGGAGTTGTTCGAGAAGATGAGGCGCGCCCGTACCTTCCGGGCTGCGAACATGCAGATGCGGCAACTCGGTTTGGGGACTGTCGATCTGAAGCTTCACCGCGAATACGATCCGGCGAGCGGTGAAGACGTGATGGCATTTGCTCGCGATGTCCTGGGCCAATTCACTCCCGCGGCGCTACCTGTGGATTACGCCATGATCGCCAGCTTCACCCATCTCTTCGCCAGTCCAGTGGCGTATGGCTCCGGCTACTATTCCTACAAATGGGCTGAGGTTCTGGATGCGGATGCATTCACGCGTTTTCAGCGCGAAGGTATCTTCAGCTCGGCTATCGGGGAGCAGTACCGCCGGCGCATTCTAGAACGCGGGGACAGCGAGGATCCGGCACAGCTCTACCGTGAGTTTATGGGCCGGGATCCGGATGCCAATGCATTGCTGGAGCGTTTGGGTTTGCTCCGGGCCGCTTAGGCCCACGAATGAGTACCTCACCAAACGCGCTGGAGCAGCAGCTCGCAGACGCGTTGCGGCGCAACGAAGAGTTGAGGACGGAACTCGACCGCACTGTGGAGAAGGCCCAATTCGCCGCGGAGGAGATGCAGCACTTCATCTATGCGGTCGGCCACGACCTTCGGGCGCCGCTGCGGAGCGTGTCCTCCTACGCGCAACTACTGCAGCGGCAATATGAAAAAGATCAGGACGCGAGTGAGCTAACCGCTTTCATCCTGCAGGGCGCGGCTGAGATGAACACGCTGATTGAAGATCTACTAAAATATTCGCGGACAGGGAATTCGCCGCGGCAAACGGCCATTAATTTAGCGGCAGTGGTCCAGTTCGCTTTGATGAATTTACAGCATCAGATCCGGGAGGCAGGTGCTGAAGTGAGCGTGGG
>CAXUCT010000285.1:2094-2695 GCA_964249415.1 uncultured Bryobacteraceae bacterium
TTGATGAATCGCAGTTCATTCAGTTGTTCCATCAACTCATCGGAAATGCACTGAAATTCCGGGGTGGCGAGTCGCCCAGGATCGAAGTGACTGCCCAAGAGCAGCCGGAGGGGGTCGTTGTCTCAGTGCAAGATAACGGGCCCGGCATAGAACCGAAGTATCACGACGCGGTTTTCACGCCCTTTAAGCGGCTCCATGGCCGGGACGTGCCCGGAACTGGTCTCGGACTGGCCATCTGTAGGAAGATCATGCAGGCTCACGACGGCAAAATATGGGTGGAGAGCGACGGCCAGCGGGGGTCCACTTTCAAGTTCATGCTTCCGCTCTGATCGCCGCCGTTTCAAATGCGCCCGGTGCAATGCGCCCACGGTGGTGGTTTACGGCCACCTGCAACTGCCGCGTGCTAGTTCGCAAATCGCTTCGCATGATGGACTTACTGTTTGGCGACCAAAGTGTAGCTAAACGTTCGACAGTATGT
Organism: uncultured Bryobacteraceae bacterium; assembly: GCA_964249415.1. Lineage (GTDB taxonomy): Bacteria > Acidobacteriota > Terriglobia > Bryobacterales > Bryobacteraceae > Bog-105. Next base: position 2,573 of record CAXUCT010000285.1, read on the forward strand.
GGCGCAACCTTCTCTCCGTTCTCTTCGCCATAACGGTGGGCGTCTTCAGCACGCCGACCGTGAGTTATGGCCAATACGGAGGGTCGCCCGATCCGCAACAAGGATATCCGCAGCCGACGTATC
>CAXUCT010000285.1:2705-5429 GCA_964249415.1 uncultured Bryobacteraceae bacterium
CGCCACAGCAAGATCTGAATGCACCAGACACCGCGGGCGACGAGCAGCACGGAGTGGCACGGCTGAGCGTTGTGCAGGGGGACGTGAATGTGAAGCGCGGCGACAATGGCGAACTGGTGGCAGCCGTGATGAACGCGCCCGTGATGATGGGTGACCGCGTACAGACATCGCCGGGTTCGAGAGCTGAAGTCGAACTCGATTACGCAAACCTGATTCGGCTTGCGCCCAACACCGACGTCGGTTTTGCCGGTCTGGAATATGGCCGTTTTCAGCTTCAGCTCGGAACCGGAAGCATCATCTATCGCGTGCTGCGGGCTTCGAACGCGCAAGCTGAGATCGATACTCCAAGCATCGCGCTTCATCCTCAGGCACAGGGCGAATATCGAATCGCCGTGCTGGGCGATGGCACTACCCAGATCACGGTACGGGCGGGGCAGGCGGAGATCTTCAGCCCGCGAGGTTCTCAGAGGTTGAGTGCCGGACGGACTGTGTTGATACGCGGTAACCCGGCTGACCCTGAGTTTCAGCCGGCGTATGATCTTCCGCGGGACCAATTTGACGATTGGTCTGCAACGCGGGATCACGATTTGCTCGCTTCCCAGAGCTATGGAATGGTAAGTCACGACATTTACGGCGCCGATGATCTGGATGCGTATGGAAATTGGGTGCCCTCGCAATACGGGCAGGTTTGGGAACCACGCGCGGCCAACTCCGATTGGTCTCCTTACAGCGACGGCGAATGGTCGTGGCAGCCCTACTATGGATGGACGTGGGTGGATGCCGCGCCGTGGGGTTGGGCTCCTTATCACTATGGCCGCTGGTTTTGGAACGGTGGTCACCGCTGGTGCTGGTGGCCGGGGGCTGTAGGTGCACGCTTGCTTTGGAGTCCGGCGCAGGTGGCGTTCTTTGGCGTGGGCGGCGGCATTGGCCTCGGTCTTGCGGCGCTCGGCTGGATAGCGTTGGCGCCCTTTGAACTCTTCCATCCGTGGTGGGGACACCATGGGGGGTACGGTTACGGCGGTTATGGGCGAGGTGATTTCGGCATTTTGCGAGGTGCGAATGTGGCTGCGATGTACCGGAATGCGGCCATTCGCGGTGGTGCGATGACAGGTGGGTTCAACGGCTTTGGTGGACCCCACCAGCGCTTCAATCCTGCTTCTAGAGGCCAGCTGAATGGAGCAAGTCTGTTCCGCGGGCAATTGCCTGTCTCACCGACGCGAACCAGCTATCAATTTTCAGGGCGGCAAGCAAATGTCAATCCTGGCTTGGCTTCCGCTGCCAATCGCCAGTTCTTTTACCATCAGCAGCCGCGCAATCAAGCCGGCTTCCGAACGCAAGCCTCTGGAGCAAGCGTATACGGTGGTTTCCGCAGCGTGGCCCCGGCTGCGCAAGGTTCGTACAACGGACGCGGCAACTACTCAACGCCCGCTTACTCGACACCCAGGACTGCTACGGGCGGAGGTTGGCAACGCTTCGGGGACCCTGGAGCTGGAAGTGCTTCCCGCGGCCAAGCTTTTGCAGGTGCGAACGAGCAGAGTGGCTGGCACCGCTTCGGTGGCACTGGAATGAGTTCGCCTGCAGCGGCCCAACCGCGACAAAGTTTCGGAGTTCCGGGCGGTGGCTATAACGGTTCGTACTCTGGCGCACGACCCAACTACGCCGCGCGTCCTTCCTACAGTCCTTCCTCAGCGCCTCACTATAGCGCGCCATCGGCCCCGTCTCACAGCAGCGGTGGCGGATCTCATGGAGGTGGTGAGCCCTCCCATGGGAATAGCGGCGGCGGACACAATGGCGGGGGTGTACATTCTTCTTCTGGCGGTCACCACGGCCATTAAGGCGTGGGCGATCATCCCTCAACCGCTCCAGCCTGCCTGACACGGGCTGGAGCGGCTTTTTTATTTTGTTTCGGTCCAAGAGTTGTGTTGAGATCAATCGAGAGGGAGCCGCATGTCTGTTGATATTCGGACCGACGACCACCGGGTACGCGCGGAGCACAAGCTCAGCAATTCCAAGCCGATCCCTTGCTGGCTAGGGGGTAGTGGGTCAGTTTTAAAAAAGAGAGGTCTTGACAAATGGTTCAGAACAAGAAAGAACAGTCTTGAATGTCCAGAATGGTCAGAACTCGCCCATCGGCAAAAGCTACCTTGTCAACGTACAGTTCGGAAGTACCCGGCTTCCCATGGAAGGTAGTGGGAGTTTCCATAAGTACTTCCCAGTGCATGGATTGAGATCGACCGTGCTTGATCGTGTCCTCTGAGGTTAGATCAAGTTTGTAAGGCGTCCAGGTATTACCGAACTTATCCGTAGAAGTTGACATAATACATGTTATCGGACTTAGCTAAAGCGACCATGATCCTAAAAAGGATGCCTCTGCTGCTGTGATCCTATCGTTCCTCTCGTGACAGGTGCATCTCTTTACATCATCTGGTACGTGGCGATCAGTCACACGCCGGTGAATCCACTGTTCTATGTCTGGCTCTCCCTTCCGGTGGTTCTTACCTTGATGGCTTTTAGGTGGCCTGATGCGATTGGCCTCTCGACTTTGCTGATGATCGTGTTCCTGTTCTTACCCTTCTCAATGTCAGTGGCGTTGTTCTACGAACCCGCAATTGGCGTCCTACTGTTGGCAACGCTGATCGATCTGGCCCGAAGAGTGTACTTTTGGTTTCGGCAACAGTATTCCGGCAGCGGGAGCCCGGGACAATGAATTATGGCCGCCACCCA
>CAXUCT010000285.1:5439-6227 GCA_964249415.1 uncultured Bryobacteraceae bacterium
TCTACCAGCTAGTAGTTCGTTATTTCGGCAATACCAACCTGACAAATGCCTGGGCCGGCGAGATTCATGTCAACGGCTGTGGCAAATTCGCCGACATCACTCCTGCCGCGATTGATTCGCTAAAGAACCTTGGTATCACTCACATCTGGCTAACCGGATGTCTTCGGCAAGCCACGCTTACCGGCTACCCCGATCTTGGGTTGCCGGCTGACGATCCAGACATTGTCAAAGGACGGGCCGGATCGTTCTACGCGGTGCGCGATTACTTCGACGTGTGCCCCGACTACGCCAACGACCCGGCGGTGCGGATGGAGGAGTTGCAGGACCTAGTGAACCGTATTCATGCAGCCGGACTAAAAGTTCTGATCGATTTCGTTCCTAATCATGTTGGGCGCAGCTATCACTCTGTGATTCGCCCGGACCTGGACTTCGGAGTGAACGACGATCAGAAACAATTCTTTTCTCCGGGCGACTGCTTCTTTTACCTTGTAGACCCACCCGGACAACAGCTTCTGCTGTCTCGTCCCGCCCACTGGCAGCCCGCCGGTGTCGTATTCGACGAACGCTTCGAGCCCGAAGACGGCAATGTAGGCCGAGTTCCGAAAGCAACCGCAAACGCATGGAAGTACGGCAGCACGTGCGAACCGAGCGCCAACGATTGGTACGAAGCGGTGAAGTTGAATTACGGTTTTAACTATACGGACGAGACGGGCCACTACTCTCCCGCCCCACGCACCTGGGTCTTGATGGACGAGGTCCTCGCATTCTGGCAGGGTAAGGGCGTAGAT
>CAXUCT010000286.1:0-5289 GCA_964249415.1 uncultured Bryobacteraceae bacterium
ACTTATCGCAAAACCCACGCTACTGTATGTCTGCGCTGTCCCGCTATACTGCGCAGGATTTTATCTCGCTCGTTGAGAAGCATGGCATCGCCTATCACGAGAAAACGCTCGGCCAGCTGTTTTGTGACGGTTCTTCGCAGCAGATTATTCGCATGCTCCTGGAGGAATGCAGGCAGGCGAGCGTGACGCTCAGAGCGCAAACGAAAATCGAGGAAGTCAGCCATGGAGATGGTGGCTTTCACCTACGGACGAGCGCAGGTAATTTCCTTTGCGAATCGCTCGTGGTTGCATCTGGCGGGCTCTCGATTCCCAAGATGGGCGCGACGGGCTTCGGCTACCAAATCGCGAGCCAATTTGGCGTGGCAATCATTCCTACACGCGCTGCCTTAGTTCCGTTCACGCTGACAGAAGGTCAATTGGAAGATTGGAAAGGACTGGCCGGCGTAGCGCTAGATGCAGAGGTCGAATGCGGCAAACAGCGCTTTCGCGAAGCAGTATTGTTCACGCATCGCGGTCTCAGCGGACCCGCCATGCTTCAGATCTCTTCTTATTGGTCTACGAAAGAACCCCTGCGCGTGAATCTGGCGCCAGGCTGCGATGCCATCACGACTTTAAAGCAGGCAAAAGCCGACCACCCCAGACAAGAGGCCGCGACATCCTTGAGCGTTCTCTTGCCGAAGCGTTTGGCGCAACGCGTCGCAGAACAGCATCTGCCCGGACGTGAACTTACCGCGATTGCCGGGATCGCTGATAAACAGCTGGAGCAGTTGGCTTCTGCAGTAAACAATTGGCGCATCGTGCCGCACGGCACCGAAGGCTTTCGCACCGCGGAGGTAACGTTGGGCGGCGTGGATACAGCCGAACTTTCATCCAAGACGATGGAGAGCAGAAAAGTGCCGAACCTATACTTCATAGGCGAAGTTGTGGACGTTACCGGTCACCTCGGCGGCTACAACTTCCAGTGGGCTTGGGCTTCGGGATACGTGGCGGGCCAATATGCTTAGGGCGATCGTGCTCCTATTATGTGTTGACATCGAGAGCGCGGAGTGTTGAAATCTTAACAACCAATCATTCAAGGTCTGACTGGCTTCTTAGGTAGGCGCTGTTCATCGCCGAACCTGCATCGACCACGTTGTCTCTTTTCGGTCCCGTCCCACCGATTTCTTCCTTTACTCATAGAACGAACTTTTTGAGGTGAATGATGCTTCGCGCATTATTGGTGATTTTTCTGTGCATTGGGCTAACGGATTTTGCTCACAGTCAAACATTCCGCGGTGGAATCAGCGGTTCCGTGGCGGATACCACGGGCGCCGTTATCGCCGAGGCGCCGGTCAAAGCCACCAACACCGGCACTGACCTTCCATACTCCACTCTCTCGTCCTCAACAGGCGGCTTCTCGCTGCAAGATCTGCCGGTCGGCGACTACACCATCGAGGTCTCCAAGCCGGGTTTTCAGAACCTGCGCGTCGACGGGGTTCGTGTCTCTGCCGGGGAGGTGTATAACCTGCCGCTGAAGCTCAATGTGGCGCAACAGACCACAACGGTTGAGGTCTCAGCCGCTACCCTCGAAGTAGAAACATCAAACACCACCCTGACCACGGATGTCCCCTCGCACACCGTGCAGGATCTGCCCCTGAACGGCCGCGATTTCACCCAAATGATCGCGCTCTCGCCTGGCTTTGCTGGCTATGCGGGCGGCGCAAGCGGCTCCCTCAACGGTGCCCGCGCCAATCAGATCAACTGGCAGATTGAAGGCACGGACAACAACGACCAATGGTGGAACATCATGGCCGTCAATCAGGGCGGAGTGCAAAGCATTGCCGGCACCGTCATGCCGCTCGACGCGGTCGAAGAATTTTCAGTTCAAACCCAGGCCGGCCCGGAATCCGGTCGCAATCCCGGCGGCAGCATCAACCTCGTCATCAAATCCGGAACCAATCAACTCCACGGCACGGCCTACTATTACAACCGCAATGAGGCGCTGGCCGCCCAATCTTACTTCGCTCCCGACGGCTCCCCCAAGAACAAGATGCGCAACCAGCAGTACGGCTTCTCCGTCGGTGGACCCATCATCAAAGACAAAACTTTCTTTTTCGCTACCTTTGAGCGGCAACAGTTCCTGATCGGCAATGGAGCGCTCTCCACCGAGCCATCCGTCAATTACCAACAATCGGCCATCAGTCTGATGGGACAGTACGGAGTGCCCGTGAATCCGCTTGCGTTGACCCTGCTGGGAACGCTATGGCCTTCCGGCGCTCTTGGGGGCCCCGCGTCCCCCAGCAATTACTTCAACCCCAATCCGGAGCATGGCTACAGCAACAACGGGCTCGCGAAGATAGACCATAGCTTTAACGACGCGAACCGTTTATCGTTCCGCTGGTTTGCCGGGCAGGGAACCCAGACTGCGCCCATTGGCTCACGGGTTCAGGATTACTACCAAGTGGCGCCGCTTCACGTTCAGAACTATTCGTTGATCTACAACAAGACATTTTCCCCGGCATTCACCAATCAGCTGCTCTTCGGAGTCAGCTACTTCAATCAGGTGTTCTCCGATCTCAACAACAGTTTCAACCCAGTCGCATTAGGCCTCAACACCGGCGTCAACTCAACCAATCTCACGGGCGCGCCCTTCATCTCCATTAGCGGTTTCGACACCATCGGCTTGACGCCGAACTCTGGCCGGAACGACGCTACGGGGCATCTGAACGACGCTGCGTCTTTCGTCTCCGGCAAGCACCAGTACCGTTTTGGCGGCGAAGTGCGGCAAGCACGCATCGACTCCTTCTACAACACTGGTGCGCGCGGCGCTTTCTTCTTCAACGGCGCGCAGGGGCCGTGGAGCAACCTGCTGAATACTCCGGGTTACGACACGAACATCGCTTCGTTGGCCGATTTCCTCAGTGGCTATGTGTATCAGTCCACCATCGTGCGCGGAAATCAGGAACGAAAAGTCACTATGAATAGCTTCGATCTGTTCGCGCAGGACACGTGGCAGTTTTCGCAAAAGCTTACAGTAAACTACGGACTGCGCTATGACTATCAAGGTCCCATCCACGACGGCAGCGACGACCTTTCAATCTTCGATCCTGCGGAGGGAGGATTGGCTACTGTCGGCAAACAGATCAGCAATCTGTACCCGCCCTATTGGAAGGCCTTTAGCCCGCGTTTGGGCTTTGCCTATCAGCCTGCGTCCAATAGTGGCTTCGTCGTTCGCGGCGGGTTCGGTATTTACTTCGATACCCCTGCAATAGTTCCCTTTCTGGATAACTCATCCAGTTTGTCTACTCCCTCCGTCGCCAACAACGGCCCGCTCGGAGTCGAAGGCAATCCCGCCGGTTCGCAGCCGGTCTACACGCTTCAGCAGAATGGCTATTCTCTCGTTAGCGGAGCGCCCATTTTCCCCACCGGCAATGTTTCGCTGGCCGGCAACAACGTCGTCAATCTGTTCTCGGTCAGCCCTAACTTCCGTCCTGCATACACCATGAGTTACAACCTGAATATTCAAAAGAGCCTGGGCAGGAACGCCGTCTTGCAAATTGGCTATGTAGGGTCAGAAAGCCGTCGCCTTCTCATCTTAAGAGACATCAATCAAGCCGCGCTCGGCAGCGGGTTCGTCGGTACCAACGACCCGAATGGCTTCTCTTATCAGCAAACCACCCGTCCGTACTTCTCGCAATATCCCAACTTCGGAGTCATCGACGAAATTCAAAGCATCGGCACGTCCAATTACAACGGTCTGCAGACCTCGTTGCGAACCTCCAGTTGGCACGGCCTCATTTCGCAAATTAATTTCACCTGGAGCCACAACCTGGATGAGGTGACACAGTACGTCGGCGCGCTACCCCAAAACAGCAATAACCTGAAGGGCAACTACGGCAACTCAGATTACGACGTCCCGCGCGTTTTCACCGGTTATGTCGTTTACGATATCCCTGGCCTCAGCCGCGGCCCCAGATGGCTCACCCATGGCTGGCAGGCAAACGCAAACCTGTCTTTCCATGACGGTCTTCCCTTCAACGTTTATGCTTCCTCGGACACCAGCGGCACCGGAGAGAACACCACCAGAGGCGACCAGACCCGCAATGCCTACGCGGGCGTAAACCGCGCGCTTAGTAACCATCAGCCGGTGCAATGGATCAATCCAAACGCATTCGCTAATCCAGTAAACGGCAGCTTCGGAACCGTTGGCCGCAACGTGCTGCGCGGGCCCGGCTACGGCGACGTCGATCTCTCCTTCCTCAAAAATATCCCCATACGAGAAAGGCTCCACGCCCAATTCCGCATCGAAATGTTCAATTTATTCAACCGCGTCAATCTGGCCCCGCCAAGCGGCTACATCGGCGGCGGCTTCGGCCAAAGCAGCGACACCATTGGCGATTACAGCGGCTCTCCCGGCATCGGCCCCGGCGAGCCATTCAATACCCAATTAGCCTTGAAGCTTATTTTCTAGCGACACGTCACAATCAAACATGCAAATCAAACACGCTCTGGTTCTTTCGGCGCTATTGCTGCTTGGTCCCTCTCCGCTCTTAGCGCAATCCGGCCGCATCTTGCATTACGAGCTGAAGATGAAAGAACTCAAGAGCGTCTACGGCGTCCTCCCGCCCGTGATGCATGTGAAACCCGGCGATATCATCGACACCACCACTGTTGACGCCGACGGCAAAGCAGCCGAAGAAGCCGGTTACAAAGTGGACGGACCCAATCCGCTGACGGGTCCGTTCTATGTGGACGGAGCAGAGCCCGGCGACATACTTAAAATTAAATTCATCGCCATCGACGTTAACGCCAAACAAGGTTTCGGCAGCGCTGGTCCGGGCTTTGGCGCTTTGAACAGCACCAACTACACGCCCGTGCTCGGCGGCGGAATCCCGAAGACCGACTGGTCTTATCCTATCGATAAGGCTGCGAACGTTGCCACCTTCCGCGCCAAAGACTCCGCTTTCTCGGTCAATATTCCGCTGCATCCATTCCTCGGTTGTGTCGGCGTCGCGCCTGCCGCGGGTGAGACTCGAAGCTCCATCGTCCCGGCAGAGTTGGGCGGAAACATGGATGCCCCTGATGCCAGCGGCGGCAACACGCTTTACTTGCCCGTCAACGTGCCCGGCGCGTTGCTCTCGTTTGGCGATGGCCACGCTGCTATGGGCGACGGCGAGGTGGATGGAACCGCCATTGAAATCTCCATGAAGGTTCAGCTTCAGGTGGATCTCGTCAAAGGCAAAAAGATTGATTGGCCCCGCTTCGAAAACGAAAATTACATCATGGCCGTCGGCATCTATCGTCCGCTCG
>CAXUCT010000286.1:5299-6205 GCA_964249415.1 uncultured Bryobacteraceae bacterium
GCCCTGCGCATCGCGTTCACCGAACTAATCCGCTGGATTCACGATAGCTACGGCCTCTCTGAAATGGACGCTTATGAGTTACTGTCGAAAGTCGGCGAAATTCATTTGGACGAAATGGTCGACCCAAATTACGTCGTGGTCGCAAAGATCAACAAGAAATTCCTCCCACCTCACAAGTGAATCAACGGCCGCTCCTCCTATCACCTCTCGCCTATAAAGATGAAAAATGCGTCATGTTCGCAGCTCTCATCCTCATAGTCTCGGTGTGACTCTGCGGATACTCAGGAAATCCCGGGTATGCAATTCCGCGCCGCTCGCGCACTCACACTTAGTACCGAATGGCGTCCGTCGCAATCCCGATCAAAAGTATCGAGCGCCGAATGCGCGGAGGCGCCCAGGCCCTCCTGGTTCGAGGCGCTAATGAGCGAGTTTATGTTGCAAAATGCTTGGGCAATCCGCAGGGAAACCGAACCCTAATTAACGAGTGGATCGTCACCCGTCTCCTCAGCCTCCTGCAGGTATCCACCCCAGAGATCCATCCGCTTCAGTTAACAAGAGGTACACACGGAGACGATCTCCGACATTTCCAAATCGGGAATCGAACCGTGCCTATCAGAGACGGCGTGCATCTCGGTTCCCTCTGCCCTGTCGATCCCGATCGCGTCGCCATCTTTGACTTTCTTCACAGGCGCCTGTTGACCAAAGTCCTAAATCAACAGGACTTAGCCACCACCTACGTCTTCGACCGTTGGGTTAGTCAAGCCGATGCCAGGCAGGCGATCTTCACCCGCGAGCGCTCGGCCGGACCACAGGCAGCATTCCGCGCCTACTTCATCGACCATGGATTTAGCTTCGGCGGCCCGCGGTGGGAGTTGCATGAGAACGCGCTGGAAGGTCTCTATCACG
>CAXUCT010000287.1:0-6195 GCA_964249415.1 uncultured Bryobacteraceae bacterium
GGTCACGCTGAAGTCTGGGGCTATGTTCATGAGCGAACCATCATTCAGCGTCAGTGCCGTGGTAGCGAACGCGCCGGTCAAAGTAGCCGAGGCTATGGGCTCTGTCAGGGTGCTGAAATTTGGCGCGCCATCGAAGGAAAGCTTGTCTGGCCCAAGCGTGAAATAAGACATGCCGTAAGTCTCAGAAGAGCCGGTTACAAAGTTCACGGTAAGACTGAGAGCCGTAAGCGACACAGGGGTTGTTACAGGGAAAGTTGTGTCGGGCGGAGTAGATGAGTTTGCGGGCCCGGGTTGATTTTGTATGTCGAATTCCGCCAAGGGCGGGTTCGTAATGTCAAAGGCAATGTAGCCGATGTCCGTTGTGGCCGGCAACGCCGCTGTGGAAAAGGCAGCAGCAAGACACAGCGTGAGAAGTGTGTGCTTATTCATACTTGGATAACGCTCTGGTCCAGTCTAATGAGCGCGAGAGCTAAGAACTACTACTAGAAATACGGGGTGAGGGCTGGCTTTGTAGCAATCACCAGCCGCTTAGCTATTAATTGCTCAAGGCCTTGGAATTCATTGAAGGAGAATGGCTTATGGCAGCCGTGACTGAAAAGTTGTCCTTTGCTGATTTCCAGGGGAAGTATGGCCGCTGCGAACGGTCATATGAATACTGGAATGGAGAGGCGGTACCGAAAGCGATGCCCACTTGGATTCATGGTTTGTTACAAGCGATCCTGTGCCGTCTTCTTTGGCAAGCAGGATACAAATCGGGTTCTGAGGTGGAGTTGAGAATCGATTCAAAGTTTTGCCCAAAACCGGATGTGATCGCGACGCGCGGCAAGATCGAGACGCCCTATCCAACTAGGGCGGTGGAAGTGGTCATCGAGATTCTTTCTCAAGAGGATTCGATGGCGTTGGTGTTAGAGAAGTGTGATAGCTACGCCAGATGGGGATTCCAATACATCTATGTAATCGATTCCGGAACCCGGCGCGTATTTCAGTGGAGCGGGCGAGGACTTGAGACGAAGGACAGCCTGGTTACGATCCCTGCAGAGCAGATTTGGTCTGCATTCGATCGCGAATTGACCTGATGGTCAGTGCAATAAGGCCGCCCTGTGACGAGGCGGCAATTCAAAGTCAGCCTTCCATAATGCCTGCAAAGAAAGCGGGCGTCTGGATTCTTACTGTCGCGATTCTCGGCTCCAGCATGGCCTTTATTGACGGCACCGTCGTCACTGTGGCGCTTCCCGCGCTGCAATCTTCTTTGCAGGCGTCTGCCGTCGATATTCAGTGGGTCGTGGAATCCTACTCCCTTTTTCTCGCCGCTCTGGTTCTGGTTGGTGGCTCATTGGGCGATATCTATGGACGGCGGCTTGCGTTCACAAGCGGTGTTGCCCTCTTTGCTCTTGCGTCAGCTTGGTGCGGCCTCGCTCCGGACGTGAGGCAATTGATCGTGGCAAGAGGGATACAAGGTATCGGCGCCGCGCTTCTTATACCGGGGAGCCTAGCTCTCATTAGTGCGTCCTTTCCCGAAGCAGAGCGGGGTCGCGCCATCGGCACTTGGTCCGGTTTTACGGCCATGACGACGGCAGTTGGTCCTGTTCTAGGTGGCTGGTTAGTGCAACACCTTTCTTGGAGATGGGTTTTCTTCATCAACTTACCGGCCGCGATTGCGGTCATTGCCCTCAGCTTTTGGCGAGTGCCCGAGAGCAGGAACAAGGTCGAAGGCCAAGCACTCGATTGGCAGGGCGCGCTGCTTGCCTTTGCGGCACTTGCGGGCACCGTCTTCGCTCTGATCGAAGCGCCAAATGGAAATCGATTCGTCCCAGCGGCTGCTTCAGTGGGTCTGTGCTGCCTTTTGGCCTTCTTTTATATAGAAGTTCGATCCAGCACGCCGATGCTGCCGCTCTCTCTCTTTCGATCGCGGGATTTCACCGGAGCAAATCTCTTGACGTGGTTTCTGTACAGCGCGTTGGGAGGCATGCTGTTCTTTTTGCCTCTGAATCTTATTCAAGTGCAGAAGTATTCTCCTGCGCAGGCTGGCGCGGCGCTGCTCCCTCTCATTCTCTTGATAGGCGTGCTTTCCCGCTGGTCCGGAGGGCTTGTGGCGCGATACGGCGCGCGGCTGCCTCTCATTCTTGGTCCCATTGTGGCGGCTGCGGGCTTCGGTTTACTTGCCAGGTCGTCCATTGGAGGAAGCTATTGGACGACATTCTTCCCCGGGGTCGTTGTGCTGGGTTTGGGAATGACAATCAGTGTGGCGCCTTTGACGACCGTTGTCATGGCGGCTGTGCCGCAAGATCGAGCCGGTGTCGCCTCCGGCGTGAACAACGCTATCTCGCGCCTGGCTGGTCTGCTGGCGATTGCGCTCTTCAGCTTGATCCTGACCTATACGTTTAACCGCTCTCTGGACCGGAAAATGGATGCTCTTGCGCTGCCTGCTGCAATTCAAAATCACATTCAATCGCAGAGGTCGCGGCTCGCGGCGGCAAACGTCGCCGATCCCGAAGGCCAGAAGGCGATTGAGCAGTCCTTCGTCGCCGGATATTGTGTCATCTCTTGGATTTCCGTGGGACTCGCACTCGCCAGTGCAGGCGCCGCAGCCTTCTTCATCCGTGCCCAACCCAAAAGCAATTGAAGAGATTATGACGCGGCGTTGCGGACGAAGACTTGGCCGTCGCGAACCTCTACATCGAGTTTGGGCTGGGGATGAGTGGAGGGCCCATCGAGGACTGCTCCGGTTTTCAGGCAAAAGCGGGAGCCGTGCCAAGGGCAGATGACGCTTTCGTCTTCGATTTTTCCTTCGTTGAGCGGACCGCCCATATGGGAGCATTTGTTTGCAAGGGCGAAGATCTGAGTGCCTTGCTTGAGCAGGAAAATGTCGGTACAGTTTAGGGTCACTTTCTTCGGCTGGCCTTCGGTGAGATCACTTTCCGGCAGCGCACGTTCGAAATTCTTGGGCAGGTCTTCGTCCGCGTCGGGGCTGTGATCGACACCGATGCGTTGGCTGTAGGACATAGCTCCGCCGAGATAAGCGCTGGCGATCACGATGCCATAACCTACAAAGGCGAGCGCTCGACCTAAGCCGCGGTTCTGCTTTCGGCGTGCGACGTAGGAGGCCGTATAGAGAACGGCGGCAGTGGAATTGAGCAGCCCATGAAGGGCGCCGACACGTTGTGGTTTGCCGGTGGTGTCGCTCCAATCCGTGAGTCCAGTGACCGCGGAAGCCACGGCGCCACCCAAGCCGACGACGATGGCGGCGTCCGCCCCCGGGCCGTAATCGCCGCGACCGTTGGCTTCAAGAAGGTCGAGAACGGCGGCGGCGGTCCAGCTACCAACAGGGACATCTGTGATGGCGGAATGGAGGGGATGGCCGAGCCAGACACCATGCAGAGCGTTCTTGATGGGTTGGCCCGCGTCACCGGCCGATTCGTAGGCCTTCTTTACAAATGCTTCGCCAGATTCCTGAATGGGGGCAAGCCACTCTTGCTTTTCAACGAAAGACAGGATGGGATCTTCACTCATGAACTATAGATGCATTGCGGGCGGGTGGTTTCGGATGCGATCGCGGAGAGCAGCCGCGAACATTTGCGGATGGCAGTTGCGACGGCTCAAGAACGAACGTTTCGGATGCGGGCGTAAAAGCCGAAGCAGACTAATGCGAGGAAGCCGACGGCCCAGATTTCGAAACTGAAATCGATGAGAGACGCGGACCAACTAGCGGGCGCTAGCGTTCGGAGCAGGATGGATGCAGGCCCGGCGACGAGGCCGATGGTGAGCCAACCGAGCAGCAAAATCAGGAGGGGTGCGCGGCGCCAGAGCGTTTGAAGACGCGGGGAAGCGGCTTTGCGTGCAGCCGTAAAGGCTTTGTGCGCGGTCGCGATCGCAGGCCGTTTTCGCAGGAGTTCGCCGCCAACGAGGCGGGCTGTAGCCGCCTCCGGCTTAGGACCAAGAGATTGCGCGTACTGAGCGGGCCAGGGAGAGTAATCGAGCGGCGAGTAATTCAGTATAGTTTTGGCGAGATCGGCGGAATGAACGTAGTTTGCATAGCCGCCAGAATCAAACAAGCGGTGAGCGACATGCAGCAGCGTTTCCGGTTTGGTTTGCCAGTTGGGAATGGACGTATGGCCGGGGGCTTCGACGGCATCGTCGGCGTGGGAGAGCCAACCTTCGGCATCTATTTTTGCCACTGTGGTGAGGCGATTTAGAACTTGATCTACCTCAGCTCGGATGGGTTCAAGCACTTTCTCGGGCTCAAGCACGGCAAGTGTATTTGGATCTATAGTTGCAATTTCCTTGACATTTGCTAGGGCACGCGTTGTGTCGCTTTGCATCAGGGCTAAGGTGGTGTCGTGAGTGAGGTCGTTCACATGCGTAGCGACTTTCGGGGGAGGACCGTGCTCAAGAAGAGCCGTCAGTTTAGGGATGTCGGCTGCGGCAATTTCACTGATGAGAGCTGAGGCGGAATCGGTGGCGGAAGGAAGGAACGGCGCCCGCTGGGGGTCGGCGGCGTGCGAAGGGGATCCGGAGAGTTCGCGAGTGTGGTGGAGCTCGACATTTTCCACCGGGCTTATTCCACTACCAATTGGCAGTACTTCCATGAGCGGCTCGTATAGGCGGGGGCCGGAAATGGACCGGGAGACCGCTTCGGGTGCTTATCGGTGAATTTAGTTGGAACTTCGCCCGAATTACTCTCAACACAGCAGGCCCCATGGGTTCAAGACTTTATGCGCCCCCAAGCTGGTTATCGAGTTCCCGTGCCGCTTCGCCCCGCACTTCAAGGTAAGCGCGTGACTATTGTGAGCGACGTCATTAACGCAGGATCTGCGATACGAGGCACCTTTGCTGGCCTGGAAGAATGCGGAGCCATAGTAACCGCGATTGCCGTACCGCTAAGAAGTATCGCAGTTTTACCAAATAAGCTGGACCCCATCGGAGTGTTCTCTCTGCGCATCAGGTACTCCCCTCGCGGATGTTGCTGGATTAGCTTCCGCTTTCCCGGCTCAAGGCCAATCCAGCTAAGAGGGGAATGTACTTGAATTCGGGAGAAGGCTTAACAGCGCTACTCGTATCTGAGCGCCACCATAGGATCGACGCGCATGGCTCGCCTGGACGGTGGGTAAGTGGCAAGCAGTGCGATGGCCAAAAACAAAAGCGACACGCCGATGAAGGAAATGCCATCAACGGTATTCACTCCGTAAAGCGCACCACGCAGCAAGTAAGAGGCTCCGACAGCGAGAAACATCCCGATGAGCAACCCAGCAAGCACGGGCTGGGTACTTTCGCGCAGGATCAGTCCGAGGACGTCGCGTTTCTTGGCGCCAATTGCCATGCGGATTCCGATTTCGCGCGTGCGCAGGAGGACGATATAGCTGACCGTCCCATAGATGCCCATGGAGGCGAGCACAAGCCCCAGTAGACCCACCCCCGAAGCAATAGCGGCCGCAAGGCTAGAAGCGATGAATGGCGCCGTTCGGCGAAGCATTTCGTTGAGAGTAGAAGAGGTCGCGGCCAACTCGGGATCGACCGAAGAGAGCAGCGGGTCGATCGCTCTGATGACCTGCGCCGGGTCCGACTGGGTCCGGATGAGTAGGGGGTGATTCTGGACCTTGTCTTCAGGCAACGGCAAGTAGACCTGCTTGGAGTCGCTGCCGTCGAACTCGACGCCACGCGTATCATGCGCCACGCCGACGACTTCGTAAGCCGGACCGTCGGCTATGAGTTCCCTCGAATTGTGAGCCCGTTCGTCGGTGGCGCCCAAGCGGACACTGCGGCCAACCGGGCTCTGCCCGGGCCAGAGCTGTTTGGCGGCTGATTCGCTGAGAATGACGGAACGCTTAGCCTGGTCAGCCTGCGGCTTAAAACTGCGTCCCAGCAACAGGGGAATGTTGAGAGTCTGGAAGTAATTTGCCTGAACGTAGCTGTAATAAACGATCGATTGCGCATCTTGCGCCGCGGATCTTCCTCCATTGGACGAGACAGCGGCTGTTCGATAGACGTTATCGTCCGGCGGCTTAGCACTGGTGATTGCGGCCACTCCGGGGAGGGCAGCGAGGCGTCTGCGAAGCTCATGCACGAGCCCAAGCTTTCGGTCGGGGGTGTATTTCGACCCCTCCGGAAATTGTAAGTCGACATCTAACACATCCTTGCTGTCGTAGCCGGTTTCCATTTTGATGGAGTGAATGGCGCCGCCGACGAACATGCTTCCAG
>CAXUCT010000288.1:0-348 GCA_964249415.1 uncultured Bryobacteraceae bacterium
ACGTATCAGTACACAGCCATTCGCAACCACGTTCCCCAATTCGTAATCAAACGGATACTAAACACGGGAAAGCAAACACCACGTCTCATTTGATTCTTTATGCAGCCCAGGTGCTCGAAGCCGTTGCGGCAATCCTTCCAGCGTGCAATAGCGTGCAATGGTCTACGGCATTTGTGGCAAGTTTGGCAGTAGAGGCAACATAGAATCTGCAACTTGAAGGGCCGATTGGATGATCGAGTATTCGAATCCCACTCTCTCCGCCATTTTAGATCAATAGCTTAGCCATCACAGGCGCTTTCTGGAAGAGAAATGGCTCTCTACTTTTGAAGCCCGTGGTTTGGAACGATA
>CAXUCT010000288.1:358-6186 GCA_964249415.1 uncultured Bryobacteraceae bacterium
GGCTTACCAACGTCCAGGTGGGGCGAAATTTAGGTCCGGCTACCCTGCCGAGCACGGATTCGGACACGAGGAATGGAACCCAACTCCGATCGCCTCGAGTTTTCGGAGAATGGCTAACGCTGGCGAGTTCTTCATACAGGAGATTTCGGGAATCAACCTGTTTCGAAACACAGTGGCAACATCTTCGTGTTCATGATCGCTTCCCTCAATGGGAAGCAGTGGCTCGTGAGCATTGCAGGTCAGGCGACAAGTCTTTCCGAAAATAAAGTGAGACGGCATCAGCTGGCCGACAAGCTGCACTTCGATAATTTGTGGAAAGACGCTTGGCGGGTTCCATCAGTTCGACGCGCGCACAAGAGCCAATCCTACTTCCGCGCTTTTTGGAACAAGGAATATTATTGGCTCCCGACATTGGAATGCCCCGCTGGTTCCTACCTGCCGCTGGACAAGCCGGTGCTGCTCGATCCGGTGAGTTTAACGGGACGAAGCAGGCTAGTTACAATGTATGGCCGTTTCCAAAAGATCGACAGACAGGTTGCACTGCGTATTCTTGATCTAATTCCTATGACCGAGAATGTAAACGTACTTTCGAGGTTGAGGATGTTATGTGACAGCAGTTCACAGCAGGATCTACTCGATGATATAGAGCAAATCCAAGAACAAACGGCACTGAAGGAAACCACAAGGAAGGCGCTGATTGATGCTCGCGTCGGGCAGGGAAAATTTCGCCAGGATCTCAACCAACTTTGGAACGGTGCTTGCCCTGTTACGGGGTGCTCGGTCGACGCCGTGCTTCGCGCGTCACATATCAAGCCATGGCGGTCGTCCAGCAACAAGGAACGGCTTGACCCGCATAATGGTCTGCTGCTTGCAGCCCACTTAGATGCACTTTTTGATGCTGGCCTAATCAGTTTTGCTGACGACGGTTCAATGCTCGTCTCTGACCAGATTTTGCCAGAAGGATAAAGAAGAGCTGCACTTGGGGCATAGCCTCAGGACGGCTCCTTTAGAGGAATTAAGAAAATACCTCGCACATCACAGGGTCACATTTCGCGTTGAGAAGCAAAGAACGTGTGACGAAAGCGGCGTAAGCCCCATGTCGAGCGTTGGATCAACGATTGCGGTATCGACTAGCGGGAAGGAACTGATCTTGCGTCGCAAAATTCGCCGATCAGCGGGACCGAAGCCACTCGGTCTAAAGAGTTTGTAACGTTCGGGCAAGCGTCACGCGCACAGACTATTTCAATGCCTCGTTAATCTCGATATCGCGTCTGAGCACCTCGGTCAAGAGTTCCGCAAGTTCTACGCCCTTCTGTTCCGCCTTCCCAGAAAAATACTCCCAGACTCCGCGCTCTATAGAGGCAGGCACGAAGACCTTGGCTTCGGGAGGAATGTAGTGCAAGCCACGAGTTCCTTTGGAGAAATCGACTTCGGGCGGCATTTCCGCCTCATGCATTGGCAGATCGTTCATATGCTCTCTTCATATTCATGGATTTCCGTGCGCGTTGCTTGACGAGCCGAGATAACCCGGACTCTCGTGACGGATTCTGCTTCGAACCAAAGGTAAGCGACAGCAAGCATCGAGCCGTTAACCGCACGTCCGAGCGAGAACCATCGTTCTTCAGTGTCGCTATGCTGCAGATCCGACACTGTAAGCAGAAACGGATCGCCAAAGATGGTACGCGCAAGGTCGAACGACACGCCGTGCTTGCGCACATTCGCAGCAGCTTTGACGTCGTCCCACTCGAACTGAAACTGGAACTCATGCAAAGCTCATTGTCGCGTATCCCGGCGTCAAGTATGTTGTGCTGAACGCCGTTGCGGCGACTCTTCCAGCGTGCAATCCGACGAGTTCGAAGAAGGACGGCGCGGCTGGAACGATGCGACTTTCGGGATCTATACATCCGGGACTGTGCGCCGAAAATTCGGCCGGGAGCAGAGGGTCAATTCAGCTGTGACGAGGCAAGGACCGTTGCCGTGAACAGTTGCTTGATGCGGAAATTGGTCCGTCGGCCGCACAAAAGATCACCATCGTCCGCCCCCGATTGGAGCGCTTGGCCGGGGCACCAGAACCTTTACGAACTTACCCGAGTATTCTCCGGACGCAAAACTCTCCACTGACGATCCATGATGCGCTCTCGCCAGGCAGTCTCAATATGAACGTCGTAGTCTGGCCAAGCTCCATTGGTGCACAGGGCAATCTCTTCAGGAGCCGCTTTCGGCGTCCGGTCAGCATAGAGCAGGCCATTGGTTTCCTGGTACGTGTCCGTAAATTGCGTGTAGCAGAATCCCGCTAGCGCGGGCAGTGCGCAGACCACCTCCAGGAGTTCGCGATAGCGCTCCAGCAGTTGCGCCGGTGTATCGGAACGCGAGTAGCCCCAGGTCTTGTCGCGATTATCTGAGAGCGCGATCCCGCCAAACTCAGTGAGCATAATGGGCTGCTCCACACTCATTTCGCTATCGATTACCAGCATGCGCCCACCAGGCCGCTCGCGCTTGAACAAACGCGCTTCGATATCGTCTATCCCGTAGCGTTTCCCGAGGCGCCTCGGTTGGGCGTCATAGTCGTGGATCCCAATGATATCGGTGGCCACACTCTCCCAACCGTCGTTCCCGATTACCGGGCGCGTGGGGTCCAGAGTTTTGGTGAGATGATATAGAGCTTGCACGTAATTCCGCTGCGCCGAACTCTCCGGCAGGTCAGGCACGCCCCACGATTCATTGAACGGCACCCAAGCCACAATGCACGGATGGCTGCTATCCCGCTCCAATACCTCAGTCCATTGCCGCGTCAGGCGCTCGATGGACTGCCGGGTGTAGCGATACGCGCTTGGCATCTCCTCCCAGACCAGCAGGCCAATGCGGTCGGCCCAATAGAGATAGCGCGCGTCCTCGATCTTCTGATGCTTGCGCACTCCATTAAACCCAAGCTTCTTTGCCATCAGAACATCCTGGCGGAAGGCTTCGTCATTGGGTGCGGTTAACCCGCTTTCAGGCCAATAGCCCTGGTCGAGCACCAGCCGCAGATCAAACGGCCGACCATTCAGAAGGAATCGATCGCCCTGGATTCCAATGGTCCGCAACGCTGTATAGCTTTGGACACGATCCACCACTCTGCCCGCCGGGTCCCGCAGTTCCAGCTCGACATCAATAAGAGTGGGAGAAGACGGGCTCCAGAGAAGCGTGTTGCGGTAATCATCGATTCCTGGATCGGAGAGAGCGATGCGGCGATGCACCTCCCTCGCCGTCACGGAATAGGTGTCTTGCGCCAGCAATTGATCCCCGGCGTGCAACCGGATAGCTAGACTGAATCCGTTTCGCGATGGACCGCCGATGTACGCTTCCATCCCGATTTCCCAACGTTCCAGGTTGGAAGTCCACCTAACCGCATCGATGAACGACTCGGGAACAATCTCTAGCCAGACCGTCTGCCAGATGCCTGTGGTCCGCGGATACCAGATGGAGTGGGGCTCGAATTTCCAGTCTTGCTTGCCGCGCGGCTTGGCCAAATCTAGAGGATCGTCCTCGGCCCGGACTGCAATTTGCTGTTCCACGCCGGGCAGAAGTGCTTCAGTAACGTCCACTCGAAAGGGCGTATAGCCTCCTTCGTGCGAACCAACCTTAATTCCGTTCACCCACACAGTGGCACAGTAATCCACGGCCCCAAAATGAAGAAATAGGCGCTGGCCGCCCTGCAGATCTGGCAGTCCAAACTGCCGCCGGTACCAGACCGCAGAGTAAAATCCTGTTTCGTGCACCCCGCTGAGCGACGTCTCAGGACTGAACGGAACAAGGATTGTTCTATCCCAGTTCACCTCCTGAGGGTCGCCCCACAGAGCTTCCGGATCCAGTGAGAAATCCCAAGTCCCGTTAAGGGAGATCCATCCGTCTCTTTCAAACTGTGGACGAGGATAACAATGAGCGTCTACAGTATCTTGCCTGTGCCCGTTCGTGCTCAGGAGCGCGCCGGGTCTCGAACGGATGGGCGACACTGATTGGCTGAGTTCCATAAGAGAGAAGTGTTGACCGAATCTTTTTATTGCTCGAATTTCGTATCTTCCAGCCCGAACCGGGGGAGCCTGCTTTTAAGCCGCAAGCACAACCGGTACAAGGTTGGTTTCGGCTGGCCTGACGAAATACTTTAGCGGCGGATGCCACCCCACGCCTTAGCAAGGATTGGCCTGACTCTCCCGATGCCTCAAATCGTAAAATGAGAGCTGGATGTCGAACTTCTACACACGGGAGCAACTGGTTGCACAGCGGCTGGCGTGGAAATCGGAAGGCAAGAAGGTCGTCTTTACAAATGGGTGCTATGACATCCTCCATCCGGGCCACGTACGGCTGCTGGAGCGCGCGCGTTCTTTCGGCGATGTTCTAATCCTGGCTCTGAATACGGATCGGAGCGTGGGGCGCCTGAAGGGTTCCGCCCGGCCGTTTTTCAATGAGCGTACGCGCGCGGAACTCGCCCTGCACCTGGAAGCCGTGGACGCGGTCACTTTGTTTGACGAAGACACGCCACGTGAACTGATCACGGCCGTGCTCCCCGATGTTCTGGTGAAGGGCGCGGACTGGGCCCACTTCATTGCTGGGCGCGAGGAGGTGGAAGCCGCCGGTGGCGAGGTTCACGCGCTTCCGCTCGAGCCCGGTTTCTCCACCACCGACATTGCCGAAAAGATCCTGGCGCGCTACGGAGCGCAGGCCGTCGAAATGGCTACTTTCTCCCCAGCGCAGAAGCCACAGCGCAGCACGTGACTCATCCCGGCACGCGCGAGCTGCTGAGATCGGCAGCCAAACAACCCGCCTTCCAGTCTCTGCTCCAACGCCTGACGCGCGGCGACATCGGTCCATTCTCCGTTTCCGGTCTCGTCAATACGGCTAAGGCGCTCTATTTGGTCTTGCTGTACCAGGCCACCGAAAGACCTCTGTTCGTTGTGGTTGACGGGAACAAACAGGCAGAAACACTGCTGGAGTCCACGGAGGTTTTTTTCGACCTGCTGTTTGAGGGACGTGATCTACCCGCCCCTCAACTGATTCCCGCTCTCGACGTCCTGCCCCACCAAAAGCTTTCGCCCCACAACGAAATTGCAGAGAAACGAGCCGTCGGATTGTGGCGGCTCTCCGCGCAGCGCATCCCCATCACGGTCGTTCCCCTTGCGTCCGCGCTGCTACGCACCGAGTCGGCTGACTTCTATCGCCAGCTCGCGTTGACGCTTCGCGCCGGCGAAGAACTTTCGCTCGAAGATCTGGTGCAACATCTAGAAAGCATCGGCTACGAACGGCGGGAGCCCGTCGAAATGGTGGGCGAGTATTCCATTCGCGGCGGCATTTTCGACGTCTTTCCGGCCGAAGCGGCGAAACCTGTTCGAGTGGAGTTTTTCGGCGACGAGATCGAATCTATCCGTCAGTTCGACGTTGAGTCGCAGCGCTCCGTTCTCAAAGTTCCGGCCACAACGCTGCTGCCGCTGGCCGAATATCCACGGTCGCGCGCGCTTCTCCGGCAACTGGCGCAAGCAGCGGAAGCCGTCGACCTGGACCTATCGAACCCTGGCGAAATTTTCCCCGGTTGGGAGTTCCTGGTCCCCCTGGTGCGCCCTCGCGCTCACGATCTCTTCTCTCTCCAACCCGACGCTTTCATCGTGCTGGATGAGCCGACCGCTATCGACTCCGCGGCCGAGCGGCTTTGGCAGCGGCTCGAAAATCCCGACCGGCCCGCCCCAATTGATCCCGAAAAAAACTTCGCTCGCTGGGAGGATCTGCGCGCCGCACTAGCCCAGCGAACTTTCATCAGCATCCAGGAACTGGAGCTGCTCATCGGCGGAGCGCAGATC
>CAXUCT010000289.1:0-2549 GCA_964249415.1 uncultured Bryobacteraceae bacterium
GGCCCCGCGCGCGCTGTTCGCGGGCTCCGCTGCCCACTCTTTCCTGCCCTTGGACTCACCCCTTAGTTCCGCTTTCGGATTGATGCTGGGAGCAGCCGGTCACGCAGTGGGATGGCCGCTGCCAAAGGGCGGGTCGCAACAGATTACGAATGCCCTTGCGAGCGTGCTCCGCTCATTGGGCGGTCGTATCACCACGGATTCGCGCGTCGAGACGCTTGATGAACTCGGCTCCCCCGATCTCACCCTTTGCGATGTCACGCCCCGTCAATTTCTCCGCATCGCCAGCCGCCAACTCGGAAGCCGGCCCTTCCGCCAGCTTCTTGAGCGTTACCGCTATGGCCCCGGAGTGTTCAAGGTAGATTGGGCCTTACGGGTGCCCATCCCTTGGAAAGCCAAGGAATGCCTTCGCGCCGCTACTGTCCATCTAGGGGGGACACTTGAAGAGATCGCCACTTCCGAACGTGCCGCCTGGCAAGGAGTTGGATCGGAAAAGCCGTTCGTCCTACTGGTTCAACCCAGCCTCTTTGACCCCACGCGCGCTCCCGCCGGTCAGCACACCGCCTGGGCTTACTGCCATGTACCTAACGGCTGGCAAGGTTCCATGCTGGCGGCCATAGAGGAGCAGATCGAGCGCTACGCACCGGGTTTCCGTGACTGCATTCTAGCCAAAGCCGTTCATACTCCGGCCGACATGCAGCGCTGGAACGAAAATCTAGTAGGCGGCGATATCAATGGCGGTGCTGTCAACGTGGGTCAATTCTTTCTCAGGCCCACTTGGCGGCTTTACGGCACGCCCTTTCACGGTGTCTACTTTTGTTCGTCCTCGACGCCGCCCGGCGGTTCCGTTCACGGCATGTGCGGCTATAATGCCGCCCGGCGCGCGCTCCGCTGGCTGGGGAAGAAGCGCCGGACCTAGGTTCCGCTCTTCTCTTTTTCGGAAACCAGCTTCATGTCCACGGAACCTTTCGCCGTGACAATGTGGCTGGTCCGCGTGAGCGTTCCACCGTCGGAGGACAGTTCCCAGCGGTCCTCAATCACCACGTCTCCGCCCTTGGAGTCTTTCTCCGTGGTGCGAATGTTCAGCGCCGGTCCGTCCCAAAATGCCTTGCTCTCCGCGTCGCGACCGTTGATCACGTTGTTTGAGATGGCGCCGTCGGTAAAGTAGCTGACGTCGGCGGTGGTGGTCTTCTTGCCCGCTGTTTCCACGGTGTGGATGTTTAACGTTGGATCGTGTTGATCAACTACCTGGATGACTATGTCCGGCGCATGGAAAGTGGCAAAGTCACTCTTGTCCCTTTCCATTCGCCAGCGCCCGGAGAAGTTAGGCTTTGGGCTTTCTTCCTGTGCCTGCGCGTACCCCGTTTGACGCCAAGCAACGAGCGCCGCTACCGTGAGTAATGTGAGTTTGCGGAATTTGTTCATCTTTTCACAAAGATCACAACAAACATAACAAGCAGGACGACCACGACACCCAACACAACCAGGAAAACGATTAATGTCGATCTCCCAGCCTTTTCCACCGCACCAACGCGAGAGAACAACTCCGGCGTCTCGGAAAGTTCGGGAACCGGCGCTTCTGCACGTTTCAGTGGTTCGATCGGCCGCGGCTTGGACGCCGCTTCCTCTATCTGATCAAGCGGCTCTTCTTCAAGCGGCTTTTCGAGGAGCGCCGGCTGTCCAGTGGGTCCGTAACCTATGGCAGGTTCATCCCGCAGAGCGTCCCGCCGCGCTTTTTCCCTCTTTCCGGCGAGCGCGTCGCGGAACATGCGCGCAAACTCAGTCGCCTCTACCGCAGGCGAGACTCGTGTTTCCTCCGTCCCGGCAATGGAATCCGGTTCAATGGGAAGCGGCGCCACCGCAGCCTTTAGCTCGCCAGTAAACGCTTCTGCCGGCTCGCCCGTTTCGCGCTCCAGCCAGTCTCGCAACGGGACACATTGGCGGTCCGGCTCGGTCACGACGAAGCGGTACAGCTCGCTTTCGTAGACATCAAGCACTACTTTTCGCACCGCTGCGGACCGGATTAACCCGGCCGAAAGCAGACCTCCCATTTCCAGTGCCGCCGGTTCTTTGGACAGTGCGCGGTGAATGAAGACGGGTCGCCCCGTAGGAAGCTCGTAGCCGCGGAAGCTCTGTATGGCGCCAGGCACGATCTGTTCGCCCTGTTGATACTTCCCCCCGAGTAACTCGAACCTCTGCATATCCGATTGGCAGTTCTAATTCTGACATCGGCGTCTAAGATCAAATAGATTATGCTGCACGGTGATACACCAGCGTGGACGGATCGTTTTCGGACGGAGGGCTACATCCATTTTGAGGAACTGCTTCCTTCCGCTCCGGTCGAGACCGCGCGCGAAGCAATCCTGCGCGACGTCGAGCGGCACTTTGATCCTTCCCGTCTCGTCGAATACAACAATCGCTCCTGGTGCCCGGACCTGCGCGCCTCACGACCCATCAAGAAGCTGTTCGATAACAAAGCCGTTCAGCCAATGGCAAACCAGGCGCTGGGGAAAGGCCGCTACGGATGGAGCGACGGCCAAATTGCGATCCGC
>CAXUCT010000289.1:2559-6183 GCA_964249415.1 uncultured Bryobacteraceae bacterium
GCCCACATCGACGGCATTCCCACTCCGCACAACGGCATGCAAGGCACGGCAATTCAGAATTTCACGGCGCTGGTCGGTGTCTTTTTAACTGAGGTCAAGAGCGACTTTGCGGGCAACTTCACCGTCTGGCCTGGATCGCACTTAGTTCTGGAGAAGTACTTCCGCGACCGGGGCAAGGCCGCACTCAGCGAAGGCATGCCCAACGTGCCCATGGGAGATCCGGTGCAGTTACGCGCCAAGCCGGGCGACGTGGTTTTGTGCCATTACCAACTCGCCCACTCAGCGGCAGTAAATACTTCCGCGGAGAACCGCATCGCGATCTTTTTTCGGCTTTGGTTGAACGACATCAGCGGACCCGAACGAAGCGAACAGCGCTGGCACAATCTCACTCACATCTGGGATGGCTGGCAGATCTGACGCTTCACTCAGGGGAGACTACCAGCAACTTGAACGTGCCGGGCAGAATCGGGGGCCTCACGCGCGGATGTTCGGGTGTCGCGGCGGGCGCGGGTCCGAAGTCAGCGTCTGCTAGATAAACCTTGTGAGTCTGTGAATCGAGCGCCATGGTCCGTGCTCCTCGCTGGGTAGTCACGTTCTCAACGATGCTGTATTTGTCCGGGGATTCTTCCTTGATGACCGTCAACGTGCCGTCTTGCCCGTTTGGCGAAAAGATCAATTTCGTCCCGGGGTCGAAAGCTGCGGCATCGGTGCCGGCACCCGTTGGAACCGTGGTGATCACCTTTCCGGAATCGGCATCCACCACTGCCATCACTTTGTTGTCGCAAACGGCGAAAAGCCGCCGGTTATTCACATCCATGGCCAGTCCGGAAGGCGAGTCGCATTGCGGGCTCACGGACCAGTGAGCCTTCACGGCTAAACTCTTGGGATCAAGCCGCACGATCTCGCTCTTATCCTCAATGTTCGCGTACACGTTCCCCTTGCCATCCGTGACGGGGAACTCCGGCTTGCCGCCGAGCGGGATCGTACCGGCCACCTTGCCAGTTTCCGCTTCAATCGCCGTGGCATCTTTACTGCGGCCGTTGAACGCAAAGACACGCTTAGTAAAAGGGTCGTACAGAATGCCGTCAGGATTCGTTCCGGCTTTCACTGTTCCAAGCACCTGTAGGGTCTTCAAGTCGAAAATCGTGACCTGGTTGTCGCGTCCATCGCTGACGAAGCCTCGCCCGAGGTCGTTTGCAAGCGCAATTCCGTGCACGCCATTGGTGTTGGGGATCTTCCCGGCCGCCGCACCGGTGTCTAAGTTGATGACATCCACCTCAGTAGCATGCGACACGTACAACTGCCTGTTCACTGAATCCGCAATCAGGTAATCCCACCCGCCTTCACCTGGTATTGGAATCGTTTTCACCAACTTGAAGGAACCGGCACCCAGCAGAACTGAGACAAACAGGACAGTAGGTAAATACTTACGAACCGGTAGCATGGACATATCTTAGATTTGGCCCGATTCTACCATCGCCCGCTGCCGCTCTTCTACTGCGACCATCACCACTTCCCGCTCCCGCCGGGTCATAAATTCCCCTTAACTAAATACCGGCTCATTCGCGAACGGCTTGAGCCCGACACTCGCTTTTCACTTCAATCCTCGAGCTTCGCCTCGCGCGAGGCGCTGCTGCGGGTTCATGCCGAAGAATATGTTGATGGGTTCCTGGCCGGCACGCTCCCTCCGCAATTAATGCGACGCATCGGTTTCCCATGGTCGCCGGAACTGGTTGGCCGTACTCTGGCGAGCGCTGGGGCAACGCTCCTCGCCACCAGCGCCGCTCTCGATTGCGGCTTCGGAGGAACGCTGGCCGGCGGCACTCATCATGCTTTTCGAGACGAGGGTGCTGGCTTCTGCGTCTTCAATGATTTGGCGGTGGCCATTGCAGCCGCTCGATCTGAAAGGGGAGTCGTGCGCGCCGCCGTCATCGACTTAGATGTACATCAAGGCGACGGCACGGCGGTCATATTCGAAGCCGATCCAAACGTCTTCACACTCTCTCTGCACGGCGCCCACAACTTCCCGCTGCGCAAGCAGCACAGCGTTCTGGATGTAGAGCTGCCCGACGGCACATCTGACGAAGCTTACCTCCTGGCGCTCAGGGCCGCTCTCGACAGAGTTTGGGATTTTCGTCCGGAGCTAGTCCTGTTCCAATCCGGAGTGGACGCTTTGGCAGCGGATCGTCTGGGCCGCTTGTCGCTCTCCCAAGATGGCTTGGCACAGAGAGATACAGTGGTGATGGAGCAAGCGCGCAACCTCTCCATTCCCCTCGTAGTCACTTTGGGTGGAGGGTATTCAGACCCGATTGAGCAGACCGTAGCCGCGCACGCGCAGACCTTTCTGAAGGCGGCCGAGGTCTACATGGGTAAGGCGGCTCTAGGTAGCGAAGCGGCGCTCCAACTTTGGGGCCAGAGCCAAATTCCTATGCCTAGGCCTCTAAATGCGGCAGAGGCACTCGCCGATAAGACACATGTAAGACGTAACAGAATCAGCAACAAAGGTTCGGAGTAGCCTCGATGACCGATGTCGTACAGGCCAACACCCAAATAGGCATGTCAGCACCAGATCCTGTTGTTCACAACCCGGAAGCCTTTCAACTGACGCGCCTGAGTTCTGTTTTAAATGGACTCGAAAATGGCGCCACCGCGATGCGCAAGCACGCGCAGGAAGCGATGCGCGCGGTGCGCTCCGGAACCTATAAGGTCGACTCCGTGCAGCTCAGTCAACGTATCGTGGGCGAAGCATTGGGCGCAGCGTAAGCCACTTACTCTCCTCCCGGATCTACACCCAAGCCGACCATGAAGTGGGAATGCAGTACCTGGTTACGATCGTTCTCAACCGCAACGCAATGAAACGATCCGCTCCCGGGGGTGCCGAACCGCAGATCCGACACCGCCAGTCGTTTGCCTAGCCCTCCCCTAGTCTGAATGGACTCTTCAGACCAGACGGGAAAACGCGCGAAGTACAGGAAGTACCCAAATGCTTCGGTGGCTTTCGCACTCAAGTAGGCCGGCGTCTCCGCGACTTTGTAAAAGACTTCAGCGTCGGAAGCGTCTAGCTGTCCTAGCGCATTGACATCCATTAATTGGTACGCCCGAGCGGTCTCCACCACGCCAGTCCAGTGGAAGGGATTAAACGCCTCTGGTAGGGCAGCTGTTTGCAAGGGCGCCGCATCGTCGTACAGCCGGGATTCGAGCTGCGCCACCGCTTGGCCGTGTAAGACTGCGCGACCGAGATCAAAAAACAGGAAAAAGAGCAACGCCAACCCGGCAACGCCCCTTCCGCCGCTCGAACGGTCGCCGATCTCGCGGCTGACGAGCTTTGAAAACAGCGGCCATAACGCGGCAAACACAAGCGCGGCCATAATCGGCCCGTCGTAAAGATTATTCAGGTCAAGGTGAAACCAGCGTGACGAGAAAGGCAGCAGCAAGCGGATGCCGTAACTGTTGGTCCAATCGATAAGAAGATGGCTCGCCACTCCAATACAGCACAGTATCCAGGCACTCACCCAGGGCAACCGGCGCCGTGAAACCACCGCAACCACAAGGACAGTCAGCAGCGCCATCAGTGGAAGAAAAAGTAGGGAGTGCGTGTAGCCTCGGTGCGCCTCGAAGTAAGGG
>CAXUCT010000290.1:0-4191 GCA_964249415.1 uncultured Bryobacteraceae bacterium
GAGTATGGTGATATGGTACGAGTATGGCGACAACTAAGGTCTGGCCACGGCAGGCATGCTGCTCGGTGCGATCGTCACCGTGCCGGGGATCGCCGCCACGACCCACCTCGCGCGCGTTTCGCTCGCGCCGTGGGGGGCGCTGACCTTTCTCATCGTGGCGAGCACGCTGATCGGTTACGCCGTGTTCCTGATGCTCAACGCCAATGTCTCGCCGACACTCGCTAACACCTTCAACTATGCCGCGCCGGTGATCGCTTTATGTCTCTCCGCGCTGCTGCTGCACGAGCCCCTGACCTTCGTGAAGCTGGTGTCGGGCGGGATCGCCTTGCTGGGCGTCGCGCTGATGATCGATCGCAGGACGCTCGACGCACGGCAACGGGCCGCCGTGGCGACTGAGGCATGATGGACAGCCTGCTCACCCCGGTGCCGATCACGGTGCCCGAACGCAACTATGCGCGAGCGCTCAGTCAGGGCTTCTCACGTTCACGAACCATCTGAATTCAACCGGAGTATTCGACCATGACAGACCCACTTCAACCCATGCTGGTTTCACAAACTTTCAGCACGCCTCGTCAGACAACGCACTACATCGAGTACGGGCCGGCAGACGGACCGTTAATAATCTTTCTTCACGGCTGGCCGGAGCTCAGTTTGATGTGGCGCGCCCAGCTGGACGCGTTTGCTGCCGGCGGTTGGCGCTGCGTCGCTCCTGATCTGCGCGGCTATGGCGGCTCTTCCGCCCCTGCAGCCAACGACGCTTACACCAACGAGCAAGTCGTGGCGGACATGGCGGAGCTTCATGACCACCTTGGCGGCAAGCCTGCGATCTGGGTCGGCCATGACTGGGGCAGTGTCGTGGCCGGTGCGTTGGTCGCGCATGAGCCCAAGCGCAGCCGTGGCGTCGTGCTGATTTCGGTGCCGTATTTTCCGGACGCGAACGCCCTGCCGACGCTCGTCCCGCTGGTCGACCGAACGATTTATCCAGCCAACCAGTATCCGGACGGCCAATGGGACTACTACCGCTACTACACGAAGCACTTCGAGTCGGCAGTCGCGGACCTCGATGCAGACAAGGCGGCATCGCTGGCGTCGATATTCCGACGAGGCGACCCCGCCGGCGTTGGCAAGCCTTCGCCGAATGCGGCGGTCACGCGCAAGGGAGGGCGCTTCGGCGCCGCCCACCGCGCCCCGCCCACTCAACCTGACCCGGCTCTCTGGCCGCCGTCGGACTTCGACGTGCTGGTGCAGGCGTTCAAAGCTCATGGCTTCCGCGCCCCCTGCGCGTGGTACCTGAACGACGACACCAACATCGCCTATGCGCGCAAGGCACCCAACGGCGGCCGCCTGTCGCAGCCGGTGCTGTTCGTCAACGGCGACTTTGATCAGATCAACAGCATCAACGGAAATCGCCTAGGCGACCCGATGCGCGCGGCCTGCTCAGACCTTACCGTGACGAGTATGCCCGCCGCACATTGGCTGCCGCTGGAACGCAAGGCAGAACTCATTCAGGCCATGCGCACCTGGCTCCAGAGCAAGAAGCTTTGATCGCGGCATTGGGAAAGTGACGTCCCACAACTAAGGAACACCGTCATGTTCGATTCCAAGAAGGAACGGTCCGCCGCGATTCAGCAGAGCCTAATGAACGGCGGGCTGCTGTATCCGCTTCATTCTTCGACTCCCGAGAATAGATTCAACAAAACGAGCTGATACCCGACGGGCTCGGCCCAATCCTCCAGTTTCATGGACGAGTTGCCCGCCAGTCAGCGCAGCGTCCGCGTCTGCCGCGCCATTGAGTATGGCGATATCAGCTTCGTACATAACACCTTCACGCTGGACCAAGTATCGATTCATCGGTTGCCGGATGCCGCTGACCGGCTGGCGGTCGCCAAAGCCGGCCCTGCGCTTCAGCCACGCTCGATTCAAACTTATAAGGCGCTAACCATCCATGCCGCAAGGGGCAGATTTCAACTCGCGGCATTGGGAAAGCCGGACACAATCAAAACTCTCAAGAACTGAATCAGGCAGAATAGAGGACACTCGCATCGTGAAACCCGAACGGATTCGACAAATTGTTCTTGCACTAATCAGACTCTTCTATGTTGGGCTGCTTTATCCGCCTTCCTACAACCAAAAGGCCCTGTCCTTCGAGCTTCGCTGTGCAGCGATTTTGCGAATATGCCTTGCTGTCGCTGGAATTACCGGTACGCTCACGACAATGGCTTCGGCGCAGGACAGCCAGGTGAGCTTCCGTGGAGGCCCGAACCATTTGGGAGTCTACAATTCGTCAGCACCGGACCAGCTCTCGCTGCGATGGGCGTTCAAAACCGGGGGGCCGATTGTCTCTTCCCCGTCCGTAGCCGATGGAGTCGTTTACGTGGGTAGCGCAGACAGAAATCTCTATGCGGTAGAAGCCGCGACGGGCAGACTTCGTTGGAAGTTCGATGCGCACGGAGATGTGAATTCATCGCCCGCTGTTGCCAACGGACTTGTTTACGTCGTCAGCTTGGACGGCCATCTGTACGCTGTGGATGCCACAACCGGGAAGCAGCGCTGGACATTCGCTACGCAAGGGGAGCACCGATATACCGCACCCGGCATCTTAGGGATGCTGCCTCCCATCGAGATGATGCCGGATCCATGGGACTTCTTCCTTTCATCTCCCAGCATTTTGAATGGCACTGCCTACTTTGGAAGCGGCGATAGTTACGTTTACGCTGTAGACGCGAAGTCCGGCAGATTGCGCTGGAAATTTAAGACTGGGGATGTCGTGCATAGCTCCCCGGCTATTGCCAACGGCTTGGTGTATATCGGCAGTTGGGATACCTATTTCTATGCTTTAAATGCCGCAACGGGTAATATGGTGTGGAAATTCAAGACCGGCGAGGACCCCAAAACGCACACCATGACCGGAATTCAGGCTTCGGCTGCCGTCGCAAATGGAACAGTTTACTTCGGATGCAGGGACGCCAATTTCTACGCGCTCAATGCCAAAACGGGCACTCTCAAATGGAAGGTTCCAAATGAGTCTTCTTGGGTGATCTCGTCTCCTGCGGTTGAGGCCGAGGCTATCTACTACACCACTTCCGACAGCCACGTTTTCCAGGCACTGGACAATCGTACGGGCCGGACGCTCTATTCGTTGCCAACTCGCATTTATTCTTTCTCCTCGCCCGCGGTTGCTGGGAGGCACGCCTATTTTGGAACGTTCGATGGGCAGTTGCACGACGTGAATTTGGAGACCCGTGCGTACACGGGAACATTTGCTACGCTTGGTTTCCGTGCCAACGGGCAGCATTACTTAGGACCAGATGGACAGCTCCGATCTGATTTCTGGACGGGCGACATCCTGGACGATATGGTCGCCCAGATACGCGGCCAACTCTTCGCGATGGGATCCATCCTTTCGTCGCCTGCAGCGCACGCCGGAACGATCTATTTCGGCAGTGTCGATGGGAATGTGTACGCGCTCGGCCCGTCGAAGTGATCTAAACAGCACGAGAGAGTGCTTTCCATATGCGAGTGGTGATATGCACAGTCCCGCCTATCCGATCAGAGAAGAGGACGCCACCCCCGTCGATCTGCTCGCACTCATCGCGGGGTGACAGGCGGGGGCGACGATTCCAAAGGAACACTCGTCCACACTATCTACACCGCCTTGAAGTAACATCCCGAGTATGGTGATATGGTACGAGTATGGCGACAACTAAGGTCACCTTCACGCTGGACCAAGTATCGATTCATCGGTTGCAGGATGCCGCTGACCGGCTGGCGGTCGCCAAAAGCCAGGTCGTCCGCGAGGCCATTATGGAGTTTTACGACCGGCTGGGGCGCTTAAGCGACCGTGAACGTTCCGCGATGCTCCGGACCTTCGATCAAGTCATTCCCCTCATTCCTCCGCGCAGCGACGCTGCAGTCAAGCAAGAACTCGCAGAAATACGCCGGGCGCGGAGAACGGGTGGACGCCAAACACCTTCACGCGGAAGATGATCCTTCTGGATACGTCTGTCCTGGTTGATAGCCTCTCCGGATTGAAAGGCTCAGCAACGGTTCTCCGTGCCGCCATTGAAAAAGGCGAACGCATCCTCCTGCCGTCCCTCGTGCTCTACGAATGGCTTCGAGGACCTCGTTTGCCACCCGAAATTTCAGCTCAGGAGGCTTTGTTCCCGTCCGACAGCGCGGTTCCATTTGGGC
>CAXUCT010000290.1:4201-4582 GCA_964249415.1 uncultured Bryobacteraceae bacterium
GAACTGTACCGATCTCTCAAACGTCCTCGCGGCCGCGAGTTCGACTTGGGCATTGCGGCCTGCGCAGTCATGCGGGACGCCGGCCTTTGGACATTGAATCGCGCGGATTTCCGCGATATCCCGCGCCTTCGTCTTGTCACATTTTGACGCCGCAACTCCGCGCACACTTCCCCCCGCCGATCTCCCTGAACAAAAGTTATCCCCTTGGCGTAATACTCAAAGACGACATGGCCCAGACCACCAGTTCCCACATCGGGCAGATTCACGCCCTGCTCGCAAACAAGCGCTACTCCGTAACCGACCTGACCGGCAGCGTACTCAAAATTCAAGAACCCGACAGCGGCATCTCCCTTCGCGCTGTTCTCGAAGGCGACATCCTCT
>CAXUCT010000290.1:4593-6120 GCA_964249415.1 uncultured Bryobacteraceae bacterium
AAAATGCTCGCTGCGGATAATGGTATTTCCACTTCCCATTTCCAGTTGTACGATTCAGGCGACGGGAACGTCGCAGTCACCTTGAACAACTTTTGCAAGCTGCAGGATTTAGGTCCCGAAGACGAAGACGACATTCTCTCCTGTGTCAGCTTCCTCCTCGCTGACGTGCTGCACGCCAGGGAACTCATCGAATCCGACCTCCAATCGGCATAGTCGAAACACCAAAAATAGGCAAACCCATGGGATTCTTTTCAGATATTTTCAATCGCGCCGGTCGCGTCGCCCGCGGCCAAGCCAATCAGGGCATGAGCACTATCGAAGACGCCACCTTTGAAACCACCATTCGCCAAACCGTGGCTGACATGAAAACCGAGCTCAACAAGGTCGTCCAGTCTTCCGCCATGGCCATGAGCAACTACAACCGCCTGGATGCCGAATACCAAAAATACGTTCGCCAGTCTCAGGAGTGGAAGAACCGCGCCAACCTCGCGCTCGATGCCGGCAACGAAGACTTGGCGAAAAAGGCTCTCGCAAAAAAAGCCGAGTCCGACAAGCAAGTCGCTTCCCTTCAGGCCGCCATTGATTCCGCCCACCAGGCCAGCGAATCCTTAAAGTCGCAAGTCACCGAACTCAAGCACAAAATTGAAGAAGGCGAACGCACCGCCACCACCCTGGTCGCGCGCAAGAATGCCGCGCTTGCTCAACGCAAAGTATCGGAAGCCCTCGCCGGAGTCGGCAAGGCCGACAACGCCTTTGCCCAACTCTCCAACTTCGAGCAGTCCGTCGCCAAGGAGGAAGCCACCGCCAAAGCCTTCGATCAGCTCGCCGGCGCCGGCAAAGATTCGGACCTCGAAGCCGAGTTCGCCCAACTGCAAGGTCACACCGTCGACGCCGACCTCCAGGCCCTCAAGCGTGAGCGCCTCGGCCGTATCGAGCTCCCCAAAGAACTGCCGCCCGCCCCTGGCCGGTAATCTCAGACCATGTTCTTCGAACACAAGCCCACCGCCGCCGCTCCCCAGGAAGACCTCGCCAATCTCAAAATCACCGCCGCAAGCCTCGGCGATGCTCTCTCGGTGACCGGCGCGGCAGAAGATTTCAGCGATCTCGATTTCACCGTCGATCGAGTGGATCAATTGGAAGCCGGCAGCCGTCGCTGGCTTGAATTCAGCGGCTCCTGGCGCGATCGCCGCGTCTATCTCGAAGTTCACAACGACGACTCGCCATTGGTCTTCGGCAACTTCGATGGCCGCAAAATTACCCTCGACGAACTCGCCCTCTCCGAAGACGATCTCGCCCAAATCGACGGCCGTCAAAACCCCTCAGACTTTTTCGATTACGGAGGCAAATTCTGGCGTTATCGCTTTAGCCGCGAGATCGGCGTCTTCTCCGCCGGCAACGCCACCGGCCAAGGCTTCTACGCCTGGCAGTTCGCGGAACAAGATGGCAAACGCTTCATGAATATCAGAAAGTATGCCGGCGAGCCCTTCACCGCCTCCATCTGGCTCAAGCTCGAACCCACGGATATCA
>CAXUCT010000291.1:0-5318 GCA_964249415.1 uncultured Bryobacteraceae bacterium
AGGCAGCGCGGCAAATCAGGCAGCAGAGTCCCCAGAGCGAGCCGGTGGGCCTCGAGCACGACGTCGAAACCGAGGCCGCGCGCTTCGCCTTGATAGGCAAGAGTGGAATCAGTAAAACGATCGCTCACGACGATCTCCCCCCGCCTTAGAGCGGGAAGAATGATTTCTGCCGCGGCTTGCGTGCGCGAGGCAAACATCAGCAGCAGTTCCGTCATGGGCGCCATCTCTTGATGCGCTGGGTCGAGGAGAATGCGCCGGATCTGCGTGCCGATGGTGGTGGTGCCGGGCTCTTGATTTTCCGTGACCGTTAGTCCCAGGCTGCGCAGGCGCTCAACCAGAATGCGCATCTGCGTGGTCTTACCGCTGCCCTCCGTGCCCTCAAAGGTGATGAACAAACCTCGTTTGTCTGGGACCGGCTCAGTCATAAACGAAATGCAGTAGCGTTTTCAAATCTTCCCAGGCCTCGCGGCGCGCTTGCTGGTTGTATTGGCGGAGCAGGTAAGACGGGTGGTAGGTGATCATGACGGGAATGTCGCGCCATTTGTGCCACCTTCCGCGCGATTTTGTGATGCCTTCCTTTGTATTTAACAACGCTTTCATCGCGGTTGAACCGAGCGCGCAGATCGCCTTGGGATTAATAGTCACCAGTTGACGGAACAGAAACTGACCGCAGGTGGCCATCTCGTCGGGCAAAGGAGTGCGGTTCTCTGGCGGGCGGCATTTGACCACATTGCAGATATAAACGTCGGGCCGGCGAATGGAAATGCCTTCTTTCGATGCGGTGTTGTCGATCATCTGCGTCAGCAGTTGCCCGGCACGGCCGACGAAGGGAAGGCCTTGCTCATCTTCGTCCGCGCCTGGGCCTTCGCCCACAAAGACTAGGCGCGCATTGTCGTTACCCGACCCGAACACGATCGTGTGCCGGGCTTCGGACAAACGGCAGCGCGTGCAATCGCCGATGTCGTGGCGAATGTGGGCGAGCGTGTCGCCGTCGGGAACCAAGCTCGGAAGAACTGGCCCCGCAATAAGTGGGGCGGGTATTACCGCTGATAGAGGCTCCAGGGCAGGAGCTACGGCTGCGGCACCGGTGCTCACTCCCGTGTAGACGGAGTCAAAGCCAAGGTCGCGATAGAACTCCAGATACTGACGGATCTGCTCTGCTGTCATGCCGAGGGGATTCAGACCTGCGCGTCCACTGCTCGCAACGAGAGACGGAGGATCGCTACTTCGTCGAGAATGCGGCTGGCGATTTCCCGCTTGTCCGCCGGTCCCGCATGCACTTTTTCGCCCACCCGCGTCAGGATCTCCACTTCATTGTGATCTGATTCAAAGCCCAGCCCATCGTGATTGACAAGGTTCGCCACCACCATGTCGCATTGCTTCGAGATCATCTTACGGCGTGCTTCTTCGATCAGATTTTCAGTTTCCGCGGCGAATCCGATAAGCAGACGATCGCCCTTACGTTGTCCAATTTCCGCCAGAATATCGGGCGTGGGATCTAGTTCCAACGACAATCTGGCGGCGGTCTTCTTTAACTTCTGCTTCGGAACTTCGGAAACGTGATAGTCCGCCACCGCGGCACTCTTGATGATGATAGTCGCTTGGTTGAGATGTTCCAGGACGACCTTTCTCATTTCGCGCGCTGTCCGCACGGAAGTGAGTTCGACACCGCAGGGCGCCTGAATGCTCACCGGACCCGAGACCAAAAGGACGCGCGCTCCGCGGCTCAACGCGGCTTCCGCGATAGCGTAGCCCATCTTGCCACTGGAGCGATTGCTGATGTAGCGCACTGGATCAATCGGTTCTTGGGTGGGACCGGCGGTGATCAACACGGTCTCCCCGGCGAGATCCTGCTTCTGTTTGCCGCCGGTCAGCAGGTCAACGGACTCTGCGATTCGCAAAGGATCCGCCAGGCGCCCCGCGCCGATGCTGCCACAGGCGAGCCAACCCTCTTCCGGGTCCACAATCATGGCGCCGCGCCGGCGCAAGGTGTCGATGTTTGCACGCGTAGCGGGATGCTCCCACATGGCGCTGTTCATCGCAGGCGCCAACACCACCGGCCCCTTGAATGCCAAGTAGAGAGTGGACAGGAAGTCGTCGGCGGCGCCGGAAGCAAATTTCGAAAGCAGGTCTGCGGTAGCGGGGGCAACCACCAAAATGTCGTGCTGCTGAGCAACGGCGATGTGCTCAATGGCGCTGGAAAGAGTGTCTCCCGCGCTCTCATGCGCGAACAGGCCCGTGATGACCTTGCGCCCAGTTAACGCGGCAAAGGTCAGCGGCTGAATAAACTCCAAAGCTGCGTGCGTCATGACTACTTGGACTTCGTGGCCGCGATGTTGCAGCGCACGAACGGCCTCCGCTGCCTTGTAGGCCGCGATTCCGCCGCCGACACCGAGTACGACGCGCATCCGCCGAGGCTATTCCACTACAGCTTCTTCTTCGGCGAGTTGATTGAGATCGGTATACGGAATCAGACCGCGGCGTACTTCTTCCATGGCCAAGGTGGTTGGCTTTTTGTTGGTGGCCTGCAATACGCTGCGATGGCCATTCTGCAGTTGACGCGCGCGCTTTGCAGCAACGATGATGAAGCGATAGGTGCTGGAGGCACTGTCGTCCGGGATGCAGTACATCGAGTTTCTGGAATTCTCTGCCATTCTTTTTCTCCAAACAAGCGGGACTGAAAAGCCGCTCGAGTCACTTTAAAATAACGAAGGGGGCCGGTCCTCGAAGCTTCTTAAGATCGGCCGGATCTGTTCTTCCATGCGGATTCGCCGGACACGCTCCGCTTTTACGATTGCCACGAGCGTTGCCACCGACTCTTCCAGTTGGTGATTCACCAGCACATAATCGTACTGGCTGTAGTTGCCAATCTCTTCAGCGGCATCTCTCAGCCGGCGCTGAATCACCTCTTCAGAATCCTCGGACCTGGATCTCAATCGCTGCTCCAAAATGTCGCGTGACGGAGCTAGGATGAAAATGCTGACGGCCTCCGGGATCTGTTCCTTCAATTGTCTCGCACCTTTGACATCAATGTCGAGGATCAGGTCTTTGCCTTCGCTGCGCGCCCGGTCCAGGACTTTGCGGCTGGTTCCATAATAGTTTCCGAAAACTTCGGCGTGCTCCAGAAACTCGCCATGTTCCCGGCGATCTTCAAACTCCTGGCGCGAGATATAGATATAGCTCTCGCCGGGCTTTTCGTTGCCGCGCGGCTTGCGCGTGGTGTAGGAAACGGAGAATCGCAATCCCGGGTCGCTGGCCAGCAAACGGGAGACCAGCGTCGATTTGCCCGACCCGGAAGGCGCCGAGATGATGAACACCGTGGTCATGCGTTGGCCGGAAGCGCGGCCGTCGAAGACGAGCTGGTCTTGTGCCACTGGGCTACTCAAGGTTCAGAGCCTGTTCCCGCATTCTTTCGATATTAGCTTTGATGGCCAACGCCAAATTTGTGATGGTCAGCCCGGCTTCGCCGATGCCTGACGTCTTTGACAAAGTAGTGTTGGTTTCGCGATTCATTTCTTGCAAAAGAAAGTCCAGCCGCTTACCAACCTCGCCGCCCGATTTCAGCAAACGCCGCAGTTCCTGCGTGTGCACAGTCAGTCTGGTCAACTCCTCCTGAATGTCGGAGCGGTCCGCCAACAGGGCAGCTTCTTCGGTTAAACGGGCGGGCGAGATAGCGGAATCCTGCAGCAGTTCCTTTAAACGCGCATTCAGCCGCTGGAGGAAATGCGCCTGAGCTTCGGAACGGATCGCCACCATTTGCCGCGTTCCTTCTTCTATCGCCGCTACTTCGACCTCCAGGCTGCGCGAGAGCGCCGCGCCTTCGCGTTCACGGAAGCCGTTCAGGTCCTCAAGGCAAGCAGTAAGGGCGGCCAGCACTTCCGCTTGGAACGTGTTGTCGAGCGGCTTTGACTCAATCCCGTTCTGCAATACGCCGGGAAGCGTGAAAAACGTGTTCAGATCAGGGGTGCTGTTGAGATCGAACTCGGCGCAGGCTTGCCGAAATAAGCCCACATAGCGGCCTAAAAGATGGCTGTTGAATGAGACGCTCTCCTCGCCCTCGCGCCCTAGCGATAGGCGTACTTCCACATGCCCTCGGGCAACCTGCTGCTTCAGAAGAGCGCGCATAGCGTTCTCAAAAAGGGACAGATTGCTGCTTTGGTGAAAGTGCAGGTCGAGCCCGCGATGGTTTACGGTGCGCAAGCTGAGCGTCAGCTCCCCCGCAGCAGTTTGCTTCCGCACGATGGCATACCCCGTCATGCTGCGGATAGAAAGCGGCTCCGGCATCACTGCGCTTGCTGCCATTCTCTATCCGACGATCGCACTCGCGTCTGCGTGCTGCATCTCATGCAAACGATGATAGATGCCGCTGCCGGCCATCAACTGATCGTGCGTTCCCGTTTCGGTAATCCGGCCATTCTCCAGCACCACGATCTTGTCTGCCTGCCGAATAGTCGAGAGGCGATGCGCAATTACCAGCACCGTACGCCGTTTCATTAGCACCGTTAGCGCCTGCTGGACCAAGCGTTCTGATTCGCTGTCCAAATGCGATGTCGCTTCATCCAGAATCAGAATCGGGGCATTCTTCAAAAGGGCGCGGGCGATGGCGATTCGCTGCCGCTGTCCACCGCTGAGCTTCGTGCCGCGCTCCCCAATGAGAGTCTTATAGCCGAATGGCAGTGCTCGAATAAAATCGTGGGCGAGCGCCGACGTGGCTGCGGCGAGCACCTCTTCTTCCTTGGCGCCGGGGCGTCCGTAAGCGATGTTGTCGAAGACCGTGTCGTTGAAAAGAAAAGTGTCTTGCGCCACGATGCTGATGTTCTCGCGCAGGCTGCTCAACTGAAGATAGCGGACATCCTTACCATCAATCAGCACGGAGCCGCCCGTTACGTCATAAAAGCGCGGCACCAAGTTGGCCAGCGTGGTTTTGCCCGCGCCGCTAAGGCCAATCAGCGCCACAATTTCGCCCGCGTTCACTTGCAAATCAATCCCGTCCAGCACGCGGCGCTCGGGCGCTGCCGGGTAGTTGAACCGCACGTTTTGAAAAATGATATTCTTCTCAAACCGGGCCAGCCGCACGGCATTGGGCGCGTCCATCACGCCTTCCCGCCGGTCCAGATAATTGAAAACCTTGGCCGTACATCCCAGCGCCTGTTGAAAGATATTGTGAATGTTCGTCAGGCGCTTGATGGGTTCGTAAAGCATCACCAGCGCCAGCACAAAGGCAGTGAATGTGCCGGCGGTCATGCTATGTGCCTGCACCTGCGCGCGCGCAAACGTCAGCAGCAGAACGATAGTCAAGGCACCAATGAGTTCAATGA
>CAXUCT010000291.1:5328-6085 GCA_964249415.1 uncultured Bryobacteraceae bacterium
ATGTTGCGCAACATACTTCAAATTCCCGGATTTCAACCGGAGCGCCGCCAGCCGGAAGCGCTTCGATTCGAAATCTTCCGCGCCAAAGCTCTTTACTACCTGGTGCCCGGTAATGGTCTCTTGCAATATCTGATTCAGGCCGGCGGCCATGTTTTGGGCCTGTCGCGTTGTGCGGCGAATGCGGCCGCCTAAGCGCATTGTTAAAACCGCCACTACAGGAAAAACCGCCAGGCTGATTATCGAGAGCCGCCACTCCATGCTCACCAGCGCCATCAACAGGAAAAGAGCGGTGAACATCTGCCGCAGCCAATCAGCTAGCATCGTGGAAACCGCTATCTGAATGCGGTCGATGTCGCTCATGATGGCAGACATGATTTCGCCTGTCGTTTGCCCCTCGAAAAACTGAGCATCCTGGCGCAGGACCCGATCGAAGACCTCTTGGCGGAGATCCATGATCGCGCTGACGCCTACCCAGTTCACCAGATAATTGCCCAGGTAATCGCACACGCCCTTGGCAACAAAGCACATCAAAATGCCAAAGCCGACCATCCTCCAAATATTGTGTATGGAGGACGGGACGATGTCGCTCAGGTAAACCTTCACGGAAGTGAGAGGGACCGAGAACAAAAGCGCGGGTGCATTGTCGGACGGGTTGGGATTCAGAACGCGTTCAAAGACGAGCGGAATCAGTCTGACCAGCAGTCCTTGTGATAGGCCGACAACGGCCATAAAGACGACAGAGGCGAGCAGGGCAGGG
>CAXUCT010000292.1:0-2860 GCA_964249415.1 uncultured Bryobacteraceae bacterium
TTCACGCGCTTTACAAATAGCTGTAGGAAGCCTTCGGTAGTGACTTCATTCGAAGTCTCGATGACCGCGCACCATTGCCCACCGTGCCGCATCCAGCCAAGCTTTACCGAGCCCAATTCCGGCATCGTGTTTGCATGACGGAAGACTCCCAGCGCCGCCATAAATCCGATTGGTACACCTGATTTAAGCGCCGTGAGCGTTAACCTGGCCATCCCGCTCCTCCTTCCGCGACTGCATACAGTCGGCCCTTCGTAGAATCGCCTCCAGATAGGCAAGACCCCAATATCCGTACCGGCGATTGAGCAGCGCGAACCGATCCACCCATCCGGAATCGATACGCGCTAACTCCTTGCCACTCGACGATTCGAAGGACCTTCCCTCTGCCTCCACCCTGACTGTGAATCCGGGCGGGTCGTGCCACACCGGAAAGAACGGCCTGCCACAACCGTGATGCGTGCCGATTAGATGCAGCACCAAATCCCGATCATGTGCCTCACTCAACAATCCGGACGCGCAAGCGGCCACCACCGAACCCGCTTCATGGCGCGCTTCGTCTGGATAGCCCGCCGCCTCCCGCAACCTTGCGTTCTCCGCCTTCGACCGATTACCGCCCGATTTTGCCAGATACTCGCGGTGACCAAACGGCTTCCCCACTAACCAGGCCTGAAACCGCTCGTCGCACTTCCCCCAATCGTGCAGCCGTGCCGCGAGATGAATGTCGCTCGCCAGTTCAGCGGAGATTCCACAACCGGCAGCGAACCTTTTGGCGTGCTCCACAACCCCAGCCGTGTGCGCGGCGAGTGATCGCTTGTCGGTCAACGAGCTGTCATCGGTCTCATCCGTCTCGTCTGTCGCCGGCTCAATCGCATTTCTATCGCGAGCTTTTAGGCGACCTATTGCGACGCGCCCGCTCCGATCCAACTTCGCTCCTCGCATTTCAGGCCCCAGCCGCGAGAGAATCTGGGCCTCGATATCCGGCTCGTGTTCAGTCCGAAACTCTGTCAGTAACTTCGTCAGCTCGCTGTCCGTTTTAGCGGCGATATCCAGCCGAATACATCGCCGGCGTACCCCTTTTTGTGCCTCGTCAGCGTTCACCGCATCGGCAATGTCGGGCGTGAAGCTCTCAGCAGCGAAGCTCGCTTTTGGGTTCCAGCCGAACTCATCGGCCCCTCCATAGAAGGAAGGCACGATGATTGTGTCTCCCGGGCGAAGATCGTTGGCATTGACAGCCTTCGCTTCACCGGAGCGCCACCGCACGATCTTCTTGAGGGCTTCGCGCTTCTCGTCCTTAGGCGCGTCCAGTTCGATACCTTCAACATCTGCAATCTCCTGCTCTTGTTGCTTCAGCCACCGCCGCACGGCGCCGAGCGGCATTGCCAGTGCTTCGCGCTGGACAGGCGGCATCAGTTCAATCAGTTGTTCCCATTCGGCTTCGTTCTCGCGCAACAAATCCTCGCGCCAAACGATCTGCACGTCCGCAGCATCGGTGGCGTCGGGGCCGTGAAGGAATGGAGCGACCTCCGGACTCGGCTCCGGCGCCGGGCTGGTCTGCGCCCACAATTCCAGATGCCCGGGAAACAATCGCGGGGCTTCCGATGCTTTCGAATTCAATGGTTGAAGGTCCACGTCTTTCAGCGAGGTATCCATCGCCAGCACTCCGAAATCGACAGGGCCGTGTGCGCTCAGAAAGTCCCACGCCCGCTTTGTCGTCTCCCGGTAAACAGGGTCGTCCTTCCGAAGTACGATGACGGCTTTCGACTCTCCAGCGCGACCCAGCCGGTTCAGCCGCCCGAAACGCTGTCGTAGCGAATCCAGGGGTGCAGACTCGCTAACCAGAGCGTCAAAGTCGATGTTGGCGCCAACTTCCACCGTTTGCGTCGCCACCACATACAACAATCCCTTGCGCTCACGCCCGGGCTTGGCCGCAATTTTCTCCTTATACTCGCGCCATAATTGCTCCGTGCACCAAGGCCGGTTCCGGCCGATGGAAAGCACCTTGTCGCCGTGCACTTGGTCGACAGGCAGCTTGCCGAAGATCTCCCTTGCGGAGCCCACCGTGTTCGCGATCACTCCCACCACTCCGGCCTTGATTTCGGATGCCAATTCCTTGGCAGCCGCAGCCATCTCGTCTTCGAATTTCTTTTGGCTTTCGCGTAGCTCGACCGGCTTCGAAGCGCGGAGGCGTGCGCCCAGCACCTCCGCGTCACGCTCGATCCATTCCTCTTTCAG
Source organism: uncultured Bryobacteraceae bacterium (assembly GCA_964249415.1). Classification (GTDB taxonomy): domain Bacteria; phylum Acidobacteriota; class Terriglobia; order Bryobacterales; family Bryobacteraceae; genus Bog-105. Next base: position 2,230 of record CAXUCT010000292.1, read on the forward strand.
GCCGAAAACTTCCTCACCGATTGTCGTGGCGGACATCTTCACAACTGTGGGTGGCCGCGCGGGCAACTTTTCCGCCCAATGCGCGTACTTACCGGTGACGGACTGCAGTGTCTGGTGGAACGCGTTCGACAGATGCGCTTCATCCAGGATCAGCAGCGAATCGTTACCGATCAGGCTGGCATGGACGGACCGCGACCTTTCCCCCACCTGATATCCGCGAAACAGGAGGCGCGATCCAACCTGATCCACCGTCGAAAGACACACGGTGGGTTGATTCGGTTCATCCACCCACCCGTTGTCGCGAAGCATTCCGCCGCGCATCTTGCTTACCTGAAGCGGCAATTCGCCGCCGAACGCCTTCAACCGGTCTGCAATTTCTCTGACTACGCCATCCGTTGCTCCGCGCAATTTATTTGCAATCTTCTCCGCGTGCTCGAACGCCTCATCGACAACCACGCGGCGATCCACGATGAAAAACGTGCGCAAAGAAGACCGGCGCTCGAATACGCCCTTCCCTGCCTCAAGCGCAAGATGAAAAACAGCCACATCAATCGCCGATGTTTTACCCGAGCTGGTAGGCATCGCAATGGTGGCAGGCCAACCCTCCGCGACAACGCGCTTCAGCAACTGC
>CAXUCT010000292.1:2870-6066 GCA_964249415.1 uncultured Bryobacteraceae bacterium
ACTGCTCCTGCCATTCAAATGGAGGGTAATCGTGAATGGCTTGGTAGAAGGATGAGAATGTTTCAACCGTCAATTTGATTCCCCTCTTGCCATTTCCACGGCCTTAGCAGGCCTAGTCCGAAAAACCGCCCAGCGCCCAGCAGGATAGGGCCGCGGACCGGCTCATCAAACCGGAACTTAGCATGTACTCCCCAGCGCGGCCTGTCGTCTCTGTTTCGCAGCAAACGGAACTCACTCACCGGTGAAACACCCGGAATTTCAGAAAACGGGCTGTGCTCTATGTCAATGGGCCGGGGGAGCCCGGCTCGTTCGCACGCAGTGGCAAGGATCTCCTCGACGGCCAAACTCTTTTTTGGAAAACGGTCGAGAAGGATCGGCGTCACCGAAGCCCACGTCACGGAAGGGTCATTCCAAGTCTGCGGTTGAAGCGCGCGTTGAGGAATATCGAAACCGCATAATTCCACGTCCCAGAGCGCCGACTCGTCTTTCAAATTAATCTTCTGGATCGAGGCGCACACCCGGAGAAGCTTACTCCGTTGCGCCGTACCGATCGCTCTCGGCAGCACTATGGTCACTGCCATGAGCCGGCCATCCGCGTACTCATGTCCCACGAAGGGCAGCGCAGCAAAGGCGCAATGCGTCTCCGGGTCATGACCGCTGAAAAAAGCGCACGAAACTGGATCGTGTTCGGACAATTTCATCAACGACCTTCGCAGCGCCGTAGTCAAGGTCAGTGTCGCCTCAATCGGCAGGCCCCGGCCCTCCACCTTGCGCAAGACGATCATCTCGCCAAAGCAGCTTTCAGGCACCAGCGTTTCCACGCGCGCGCGCCCATAACGTATCTGGGGCGCAAGCGATGGCCGCTGCCCGAGTTTGTACAACGTCTCCAGTTCATCGAGCCGACCTTCGCCAAAAACGCGTAGCACCTCTTTGCCTTCCGCATCGGGCACATAGGCCGGGCGACTCGAAGGCTCCCCCAGGCTCATCCGCACTAGCGAACAGGCACGCCCAAGCGATGGCACACGCGCCAGCAGGTTCTCAAGTGTATTGCGGGTGGCCGTATCGGCGTCGGCATCGGGCCACACGAAATGCACCACGGCCGAAGATGGCGACTGAACGGGGAAGGTTCTTGGCTGCTTGCCTCTCTGATCCGGGTGCGGGCTCCCCGATTTACCGTTGTAATTAGTGGGAACAAAGTTCACCACAGAAACCGCGTTGCCCATCTCCCCAGCGGCGATTTGTGGAGCGCCCAGTGTCTCGAACCATCGCAATACGGAATTCTCGCCATCTTCCGAGAAAGTATCGTGATGCGCTGCCATCATTGCTTCGAAAAGCCGGTCGGGATGCGGCGGCCATTCAGGCGCCGTATCGTCGCGGAAATCGGTGGCATAGGAACGCCCCATCAGATATTCCACTTCAATTGCAAGCACGAGCGTTACTCCTCGACATCCGTCGACTGATCGCTCATCTGGATCAGCTTCACGAGCTTCTCCTCGGGCGTGAGAGTGATGGGCTCTTCTCGCCAGCCGAGGCCCGCACTTTTCGCCTTCTGATAAAGAGCGTCGAACGATTCCCTTGCCGTTGCTGCGTTGATTTGAGATGCGCTCTTATCTGAAGCGATGGTCCCAAGCCACTCAAATTCCGGCTCAGCGGCCGGTATCAGGTGGCAGCGCGAGCGCAGCTGGTAGCCTTCTTCCAACTGCATCGCCAGAGCCAGTACACCCAAGGCAGCCACCACCGCGCGACCGGCCACATTCAGTTCGACGGATTCTTTGCCATTCACGGGGAAGCGAAGTTTTCGGATCTGGGCGAACGAAAGCACCGCTGTCTGCCGCGCTTCGCGGAATGTCACGCCCCCATCGGAGATCGTGGGCGGAATATTGCCGTGGTTGATTTCGGCCGGCGTTCCCTTCTTAAATAGTTGCGGCTTGTCCTTCAACTTCACAGCTTTCGACGCGTCGAGCGTCCATTGCTCCGTTTTGCTTTCATAGATCTGGCTAGGGTTTTTTTTAATGCCTAAGGGATCGATGCGCGACGACGTTCGCTTTCCCACCACCGCATCGAAGCCAACGATTTCAGACACCAGAGCGCGCGCGAACTTGGCGCTATTGACTCCCGCGCCGCTCTGCGAATCCCACGTGCCAAACAGCAGAGCGGTAGGACAGAGCCGAAACATGCCTGTGGCATTCCAGGCACGCGCCTCAACCATCTCCTTGCCAATCTCCGAGTCACGAAAACGCTTGCCCTTGTACTGGGAATCCCGGAATATCGCATCGTGAACCCGATGCGGCGCACTCAGCGAAGTGATCGTCTGGTGTCCGGGAATATCCATTTCAAGAAGAGGAATCCGAATGTCTCCCGCACGGACTGCTGTCAGCAGGGCGTCCTCGAGTCTGTTAGCCTGCGACTGCACGGAATCGAGCAGGACAGTCTCGACGTCGCTGCGCCCATCGACGAAGCGTTTTTCAGACGCGTATTTCCCGCCTTCATGGGTCGGAGGCGAAACCTTATCACCATCCCCGCCCGCCGGCACCAGCTTCACAATCGTTCGCAGAGCCGACATCCCACCTGCGCAAGAACTCAATAGTTTTTCGGAAAGTTCATTTATATTCACGTGATTCGTCTCCTGAGGCTTCGATATTTAAGTAATTCTCGACTGCCTCTTGTTGCGACTCTGTTTATGAGTCGGAATCCCAATGAAGACTGATCGCTCGGTCTCATCTGCTTAGACCATCGGAAACCTGGAGACTCGCGCTACCATCCACGCATAAGTGCCCTGGTATTCCCGGCCAGCAAAATAAAGGCTGCGGGGGCGTTCCCCCGCAGCACGTTGTGTTTCCAGGAAGGGACTATGATGGGTCATCCTCGCTTCAATAAAGCCTGGAAAGCCAGTATGAAAAGCACCAGCGCAACGCCCATGAGTTTACCACCTTAGAGGAAGATCCATCATAGAGCCCACAGCAATCACTATGGGTGTTTTGCGTGATAGACTCCGGGACGTGAGTACATGCGCGCGACAAAAGCCAGAAGAGTGTATGCAGCGCTATTGCGTTTGGGCTGGACCTTCAAAAAACAGGTCGGCTCTCACCGGAAGCTAGAGCGGGCGGGCTGGCCGAATTTCACATTCTCGTTCCACGACAACGTGGAGATTGGACCTGCGGCTTTGAGCAGGATTGCAAATCATACTGGTTTGCGC
>CAXUCT010000293.1:0-244 GCA_964249415.1 uncultured Bryobacteraceae bacterium
GTATCAGCTGAGTATGGAAAGCACGGGATCCCTCAAAATTACCTGGACAGGTGGTCGGCTAGCTTTATGCGTGTTGGCGTTTGTGTTGGCGCCTCCGATCGCTGCCGCCGGGGTGACGCCAGAGACGCTAGCAGCTTGGGACGAGCAGGTTCGGGAGGTCCGAGCTCAACTAGAAAGCGAGGCTGCGCTTCCGGAGTGTTTTCTTCTAACGGAATGTGGACGGCCAAAGAACGACCGCCAGAAG
>CAXUCT010000293.1:254-6062 GCA_964249415.1 uncultured Bryobacteraceae bacterium
CGCTGCACGTAACCTCTCCACGGCCCGCCGGATTGCCTATCCCTGCAGGACTTGTCCACCACTGGATTGGAACGGAGTTCCTGCCAGCGGTCCGCGCCATGGATCTGGTCGCTGCTTTGCAGAACTATGACGCTTACGCCAAGATTTACGGACCTACGGTGGTGGACTCACGCCTCTTGGCCCGAAGCGGCGACACTTTCACTTACCATCTGAAACTTATTCAGAAGGCGTGGGGCGTGAAGGCGGGGCTTCTGACAGAATTCCGATCCAGATACATTCGGCTAGACTCCCGCTCCGGCTACAGCGAGACTGAGGCGACGCAATTGACTGAGCTAGTGAACCCGGGCAGTTCCAATGAGCGAGCGCTCTCCGTGGCTGAGTCGCATGGCTATGTAGAAAAAATCTTTACTGTGGTGCGGTATCGCGATGTCGGTGAAGGGGTCTGGGTCCAAGTGGATGCAATGACGCTGAGCCGCGATATCCCGGCCGGGCTCCGCTGGCTGGTAGCGCCGTTCATTCAGCGACTCTCACGGCAAACCATGACTGCCACCCTTGAACGAACCAAGGACAGAGTGTCGGCCGAACGTGGAGTCGCGTTCGCTTCGGCGAAGTAGCGCGGGGCACAGAATCAGAGTGTGAAAATGTATGGAGCAGCAATTCCAATGCCTGTCACTTCGCCGGTAACTTCGGCTGCCAACACCCGAACACAAAAGAGACAAACAAACATCTTGAACGTTGCGACGGAGTTATTTCTGGAGCGCGGCTACGATGCTGTAAGCCTTGACGATGTCGTAGAACGGACTGGCGGCTCGAAAACGACGCTGTACAGCTATTACGGCGGCAAAGAAGGCCTGTTTGCCGCGATAGTTCAAAAGGCCTGCGAGGACAAACTGGCGCCGCTTCTCGAACAGGACGTCACCGGCCTGCATCCGAAGGCGGGTTTGAGTAGCATCGGCCGACTGTTCATATCTCTTATCTCAAACCCGGCAGGCTGCTCGCTCTATCGGATGATGATAGCGGAAGCGGAGCGGTTTCCAGACCTCGCGTCGGCGTTCTATGCGGCCGGTCCGAAGGCCACTGTTAACCTGTTACAGCGCCACATTGAGCACTGGCAGAAGAAAAGCATGCTACGTAGTGGGAATTCGGAGACGCTGGCAGTTCAGTTCATTGGCATTATGCTGGGGAACTTCAGCGTGAGACATCTTCTCGGTCTCAGTTCAGGGGTTTCGGAAAGGGAGATTGGAGATTGGGTAGAGAGCGGCGTGGTTCTCTTCCTGGAAGGCGCGTCAGGCCGTCATAACTGATGAGAGCGCGATATGCCGGGCTAGGTAGCCAGCGCGTACTCACTCTGCACCAGGCCGCCGGGATAGGATCGCGTGGCAACGTGTTTGAAGTGGAGGTCGCGTGAAAGAGAGCCGAAGAGGGGGATGCCACTTCCTAGGAGCACGGGTATGCGCGTGATGGTCAAGTGCCCGATCAAGCCTGCCTCCAGGAAGCGTTGGATAGTTACTCCGCCGTCGATATACAGATGTGCCATGCCACGTTGAGTAAGTCGAGTCACGATGTCTTGTGGGGCACCGGACATCAAGTCACATACTGCACCGTCGGGCACTTTCAACTCTGAGATGGTGGTGCTGAGCACTACCACGGGTTTGCTGCCGTAGGGCCACGTACCGAATGTCAAGACAGTTTCAAACGTTTTGCGGCCGATTACAAGGGCATCGACCGTGGCCATGAACTCGTCGTAGCCGTGAGGCTCGCCGCCGTCGACTGGCAGCCAATCGAGCGCGCCATCGGGTCGTGCAATGAAGCCATCGAGGCTTGTCGCAATGAAGACCGATGTTTTCATCATTCACCGAACGTGTTCAGGCGAGGATATCAGAAAAGGGGCGGCGGCATATCTAGTGATATGTCGCAGTGAGTTCATTAGCATTCAAATCGGCTTGCTGACGCGCGCGGCTCAGTTTTCAGGTAGCGCACATACGAACGTTGTCGTCGCGACAAGCCACAGTATGACGGTCATGCCGTTTTGAGCTGCTCGATGCTGGGAGGCGGCAGTTCGCGTAACTTCTGGCGGGCTTCGATCTCGCCCTCGGTCAGGCGCGCGTCGTAAATGGATCGAGGTTCGATAGTCCTGGCAACGAGCGTAGCGGTGCCCACTGCCAACAAGAGCGGTAAGATGAACGAGCGGTCCCAGCCAGTCAACTCCATCAGCAGGACTACCGCCGAGATGGGGCCTTGCGTGGTTGCGGCCAGAACGGCTCCGGCCCCGAGTAGGGCGAATAGCCCGGGGGGCACACCGGGCCATAACCAGGACCAAGCATGGCCCAATACGCCGCCGAGCAATACGCCGACAGTTAGTGAAGGCGTGAATAAGCCGCCGGGGGCGCCGCAACGTATGCAGAGTGCGGTGGCGGCGGGCTTCAACACGAGCAATGTCAGGAGTAGAGCAGGCGCCACTTGGTTCGTCAACGCCAACTCGGAGATGTCCCTGCCGTTGCCGAGCACCTGGGGAAACCAGATGGAGACGAGGCCAAGCAGCCCCAATACCCAAACGGGCAACGCCAGACGTTGCCAGCCCGTGGGCTTACTACGATCGGCCCAGGAAATAAGTCGAACGTAACCGACTGACACAACGCCGGCGATGGGACCTGCGACTAGCGACCATACGACGCTTGAGGCGGAGCCGGCATAGGCCGGAACGATATAGGTAGGCGCGTTCGGTAGGACAAGCCACGAGACTGCGGTAGCAACCACAGAAGTGAAAAGAGCAGGCAGCACGTACCTGAGTGCGAGCATGCCGCGCATAACCTCCAGCGCGAAAAGTGCACCGCCTAAGGGGACGCCATAGGCCGCGCCCATTCCAGCTCCGGCGCCGCAGGCGACTAAGAGACGGCGTTGCTCGTCCGACAACTGCATTCTGTCTGAGAAGAAGTTAGCGAACACCGCGCCTGCTTGCTTCGGCGCGCCCTCACGACCCAGCGACACGCCCATACCGACAATGATAACGGAGAGCACAGCGCTGCCCAGAGTACGCCAGGCGGGCATCCGCCCAGCATGGAACCAAATTGCAGCTGTGGTGTCGATACCGTTACCGCTGGACAGGTGCTTAAGGATGATCTGTCCGAGGCCGGTTGTCAATCCAGCGCCGAGCAGCACGAGAATATGCCGCGATGCACTGGCATGCTCGGCCGCAGCCAGCAGGTTTGCGCCGGAGCCATGCCAGGCAAGGTGCTGCACAAGTTCAAGAAGCCGGGTGAGCGCTATGGCCGCGACCCCTGTGCCGGCACCTGTAAGCAACACCGCCAGCCAGAAGCGCGCAGCGCCTGGACGTACGAGGCCCGAAGGTATTGTGTCCGGTGTTTTCTGCAGACTATATTGCAGCTTAACCGGTGATCCATAGGTTGTGGGACATTTTCGACATTTTGCGAGGTGTTGCAGGAATGAGCCGCCACGGTACACTCGGCGTAAGGTGTTGCCCTTGACTAATCTTCGGCGAAGGAATATCGCTGCAATTATTGTTTTTTCCTGTACCGCCTTCGCTCCGGCATACGCGCAGAAGATCCGTGAGCCGGAGCCTGCCCCCTTGCCTCCGCCCATAGCGGCGCCGCGCGATCGGCCCTATCCAGGAACGATAGACCTGTCCGTAGATATCACCGACATTCAGCGCCGTATTTTGAACGTGCATGAGACGGTGCCGGTTCAATCGGACGAAGTTACACTTTTGTATCCCAAGTGGATACCCGGTAATCACTCGCCGACGGGACCGATTTCTAAGCTGGCCGGGCTTGTTATTACCGCTAATGGCAAGAGGATTGAGTGGGTACGCGATCGCGTAGATGTGTATGCATTCCACGTGGCTGTGCCTGTGGGCGTGAAGACGCTGGAGCTGGAGTTCCAGTACTTGGCTCCGCTGCGCGCGAGGGAAGGCCGTATCTCGATGTCTTCTAAGATTGTGGATCTGGCTTGGAATACGGTGGTGCTATATCCTGCAGGTTACTTTTCCCGAGATATTCACGTTTCTCCTAGTATCAAGCTGCCGGAAGGCTGGCAATTCGCTTCTGCGTTGGAAGTGGATTCGCACACCGGGGATGCCGTGCGTTTCAAAGATACAACGCTAGATACGCTGGTGGATTCGCCGCTTTACTCGGGAGTGAACTTTAAGCGTTTGGATCTTTCGACGGGTCCGGGTAACCCTGTGTTTCTGGATGTGTTTTCCGATTCGCCGTCGAATCTGGAAATTACGTCAGAACAATTGCAATTACATAAGAACTTAGTTCTTGAGGCGGAGAAATTGTATGCCTCACATCATTACAGCCATTACGATTTCCTATTTCTACTGAGTAATACCGTGGGCGGCGTGGGGTTGGAGCACCACCAGTCCAGTGAAGACGGAACACAGGCTAATTACTTTACGGATTGGGCAGCAGGAATTGCGAACAGGGACTTATTAGGGCATGAATACACGCACTCCTGGGATGGCAAGTTCCGGCGGCCGGCCGATCTTTGGACCGCGAATTTCAACGTTCCGATGCAGGATGATTTGCTGTGGGTTTACGAGGGAATGACTCAGTATTTTGGTTATGTGCTAACGGCGCGCTCCGGCTTACGGACAGAGGCGCAGACGCGGGACCTAATCGCCCGGGTGGCAGCAAACTTCGATGTAAGCCCCGGTAGAACGTGGCGGCCCTTAGTTGACACGACGAATCAGCCGACTATGTCGTTGCGTAGCCCAGTAAGTTGGGTGAGTTGGCAGAGACCGGAAGACTATTACACAGAAGGCATGCTGATCTGGCTGGATGCCGATACGAAGATTCGTGAACTAAGCGGCGAGAAGAAGTCACTGGATGATTTCGCAAAGCTTTTCTTTGGGATAAATAACGGCAGCTATGTTACTCAGACTTACTCTTTAAAGGACGTGATTGCGGCGTTGAATACGGTTCAGCCTTTCGATTGGGCGAATTTTCTGAAAGCGCGCGTGTATCAGGGCGCGCCTCAGACGCCAGAGGAAGGCATCTCTCGGGGCGGCTACCGCTTGTCGTATAGCGATACGCCTCCTGACTGGCTGCAAAAAGACGAGGAGCCAAGACGAGACGAGCGCCCGAGCACGCCTATCAACCTGGCAACTTCGCTGGGCATTTCCCTGATGAGGGACGGCACATTAGATAACGTTTGGTGGGATAGTCCAGCGTTCAAAGCCGGAATGACTCCGGACATGCAAATCATGGCGGTGAATGGCACGACGTTTAAGGTTGATTTACTCCGTACAGCGATCACGGAAGCCGCAAAGAGCGAGTCGCGCTTGAAACTGCTGGTCAAAAAAGGTGACGAGTTCCAGACGATCGAAGTGGATTACCACGGAGGGTTGCGTTATCCGAAGCTGGAGCGGGTAGAGGGAACGCCCGATCGATTGAGTGCCATTCTGGCGCCATCGAAGTAGTGGTCTGGCGTGGTGAGTTCGTCCGTATGCGAGACACCGCTTGCTGACGCGCGGCACGGCTCTGAGGTAATCGCGCTGCCATACTTCAGACACCAACAGACCACGGGCCGTGTAGCTGTGTCTAATTCTGTTGAACCATGAGAGGTTAAAACAGCTACGTGATCCGGTAGCTGTCGGCCATCGCCGTTACCGAGAATTAAGAGGTTTCCGGCGTTCCGCGCAGGCATCCACCTGAGTTTGAAAGACTGCCACGATCAGATCTGAGCGCCGCGGGAAATGACGGTAGACCGTGCCGAGGCCGACGCTCGCCCTCTCCGCAATCTCACGGACCGGAGCGTCTACTCCGGACTTTGCAAAGACCTCCATCG
>CAXUCT010000294.1:0-570 GCA_964249415.1 uncultured Bryobacteraceae bacterium
GCCCACCCTTCCACCAGGCGCCGAAAGGGAAGAGCAGCGAGACGTGATTAACCTGCAGCTTCGTCAGGATCTCGCCTCGACGAAACTGTACTTGCAATCTCTGCTCGAAGAGCGGGACGGGAAAAATCAGGAACTCACGTCAGCCAACGAAGAGATTCAGTCGTCAAACGAAGAACTCCAGAGCACGAACGAGGAACTGGAGACCACCAAGGAAGAACTGCAGAGCGCCAACGAAGAGCTGCAGACTGTTAATGAGGAATTGCAACAGCGAAACGCGGTCTTATCGCAAACCGGCAACGATCTATCCAATCTGCTTAACAGCGTGAGCCTGCCGGTGCTCATGCTGAACAGGCAACTGCAGATCCGTCATTTCACTCCTCCGACGCAGCGGTTGATGAGCATTCGGACTGCCGATATCGGCCGTCCGCTGAGCGAAATCCGCATGCATCTGGACATTGGCGAAATAGAACCGCTGCTGCTCGAAGTGCTGGACACTCTGGTCACCAAGGAATTGGAAGTGCAGGACCGCGAGGGGCGCTGGTACATGATGCGCATTCGTCCCTACCGTAC
>CAXUCT010000294.1:580-6048 GCA_964249415.1 uncultured Bryobacteraceae bacterium
GACGACAAGATCGATGGAGTGCTCCTGGTGTTGATTGATATCGATCAGATCAGGAGCAGCCAACAGGCCGTGCGGGAAGCGCGTGATTATGCGCAGGGAGTAATCGAGTGTGTCCAGATTCCCCTGGTGGTCCTCACGCTCGAGCTGAAGATCCGTACCGCCAACAACGCTTTCCGTGATTTGGCTTCGCTTCCCATCGGAAAGCTTCAAGATCGCTTCTTTCCAGATTTGGTGAGCACCCTTTGGGAGATGGAGAACGCCGGCCCCATGCTGCAGGCTCTAACCCAAGCGCCCAGAACGGGTAGCTTCGAGCTTGAGCACCAAGCGCCAAGTCCTGATAACAGAGGTCTGAAGATGACGGCCAGAGCCGTACCGGAAGGCGGAGATTCCGTCATCATCGTTACGCTTCAGGACGTTACGATTGCGAAAAACGCCTCCGAATTGCTGGAACGCGACCGGCGCCGGCTAGCCGGCGAGGTGCAATCAACAGTTGCAGAGTTAGGGCGCACGCAGGGCGAGTTGCGCGCGCTGGCTGGAAGCCTGTTTACTTCGCAGGAGGAAGAACGGCGTCATGTCGCGCGCGAGTTGCACGATGATGTAAGCCAGCAATTGGCTTCACTCGCAATGGAGTTGGAGCATTGCTACCAGAGCCTGCCGCAGGATACAGCGTCCGTGCATCAACGTCTGGATGGACTGCGAAATCGAACCGCTACTCTCGCTGAGGGCGTGCGCCGCATTTCGCATCGCTTGCACCCTGCCATCCTCGACGATCTAGGCTTGCCCTACGCGTTGAAGGCGCTTGCGGAGGAGTTCGGCGAGCGCGAGGGAATGGTAGCGACCTTTTCGCGCCGCGACGTCCCCACGACCCTGCCCAGGGAAGTGGCAGGCGCACTCTATCGCATTGCCCAGGAAGCCTTGCGCAACGTGGCTAAACACGCGGGGCGTACACACGCGAAGATCACGTTGGAAGGAACAGAGACGAGCGTTCGATTGGAGATAATCGATCTCGGCGAAGGCTTCGATCCCGAGGAAAGCCGTGGCGGACTCGGGCTCATCAGCATGGAGGAGCGCGCCCGCCTGGTGCACGGCGCCTTCTCCGTCCAATCCGCTCTTGGAAAAGGCACAACGGTCTTAGTCGACGTGCCGCTGCCAACAGCAGAGGAGCAGCTATCAACCGGCGAGCAAGCGCGAGCGACGCATGGCTAAGGTACCGGCTTATTCTCTGGCCTGATTTCCATCCCTCTTAGTACGCCGTCCAGCTTTGGGTTGTTTGCCGCGGCGGCGTACTCGACAGTCACCACCCTGGGGGGCTGTGGACCGCAGGTGAATTCGGTCGCGCCACGAACCAGTACGTGTAGTGGGTCGGGTATAGCGAGCCTCAAGAACCCCTCCCCCGTATCCACTGCGATTCCTGTCATCTTGTCTTTGTCGCACTCTACGCTTCTCAATTGCCCGGCGGCGCGGCGTATGTCGTCTTTCGGCTCAACAAAGGGGTTCCAGTTTTTTGTACCGCGCGGAACTCGCGTGGTCGCAATTTGCGGATTGCCCTTTGCATCTCGTGTGAACTGAACGGTCAATTCAGTATCGGCGGTATAAGCGAGTCCGCTGGCTTGTGCGCGCTGGCCGGGCGTGGTGGCGAAACCAAGTGCTCTCCCAGCAGACCGCCTTGCGGCTTCGTGTGCCCCAAGTTCGTCTTCGGCCGATGCGACCGCGATCCAGTAGCCGAAGGCGCGCGAAGGCGATATGCTGCGCATGGCTTTTAGTTGCTCAAGAGCTGACTTGTAGTCCGATGCATTCGCTTCGAGTAATGCCAGGGTGAAGCGGGCGTCATCAAAGTCGGGCTTCAGGGCGACGGCGCGTTCGAGAGCCGGGCGGATCTCGTCCGACGCAATGCCGGCGTCTGCCGTGAGGTTGGCATAGCGATAGCAAAGATTCGCGTCCGTGACACCTTTTCCCAACGCTTCTTTCCACTTCAGCCGCGCTACTGACATATCGCCTTGGCGAAACGCAATGGTGCCCTGCGCGGCAGAAATGTCGGCGCTTCCTGGTGATTCGCGCGCCAAGTCACGATACAGCTCTGTGGCCCGGCTCCATTCACCGGCCGATGCCAGCAGGTCGGCCAGCGCCGAACGCGACGCAAACGAACTTAGCGCCGACGATGACGTGTAGGTCTCGCAAATAGCCCACACCGTAACAACAAAGGCCGCTCGCCTGCCCCGATTTAGACGTGCCCGCATATCGGCCTCGATTGCATCTAGTGGGCGGCCGTAAACGTTTGTGAGTGCCCGTGAGCTGGAGACACCCCCGTTGAGTGAGGTAATCAGCTTCGGCAAGCGCAGCCGGTATTCGGGTGCTGTCAGCAGCATCTCCGTCAAAGCCCAACTCTGCGCGTAGAACAGGGCCGCTTGTACGCGATTGTTGGGCGGTTCCGATCCGGCGTCCAGCAAGTCGGGGAGCGGCATCCAGGTCTGATGTCGCAGCGTCTCCGAGTGAGAGCGTATGTCCCCGCCGATCTGGCATCCACGACTGCTGATGCGCACTGTGGAAAAGAACTCCGCTAGTCCCTCGCTGAGCCACGCAGGCAGACGTACTCCGCCAGCATGCAGTACCAAGTGTGCGTATTCGTGGGCCGCAATTGGAAACTGGTTAGCGCCGAGCGCGGGCATTACAATGTAATCGCGACTTTCCCTCCCAATGTAATAGGCGTCGGCTGTAGGCCGCAGCCTGTAGGCGTCATACTCCTTTACCGAACGAAATCCCATCACGCGAACCGGAGGACGTCGGTCCAGTTCCACGCCCGCTGTCACAAATAACGCGCGGAGTTGTTCGAACCATACCAGGGTGGAACGCGCGCTCGCCTCATCGCCGTGCGAGTAGATCTCAAAATGCGAGCTCTGAACCAGATTCCAGCCCGGCGCCGCAGGGCTGGCCGCAGCAACCACAACAGAGGCAAGCAACGGCGGCAATGCCCGGAAAACATTCATGCAGGTACGGCGCGCATCCACTCTTCTGCCACGCGTTTCAGCGACTTTTTGTCGCAGGTACCATCAGAGTTCCGGGGCAGAATGCCGGAGAGGACTGCCACCGAATCCGCCCCGGCGCCGAGCACGTCCGGTGCGTTGAGCAGATTGATGCCGCCGATGGCGCATAGAGGCTTCGACGTGAGCGGACGCAATGCTTTCAGGCCTTCGATGCCGACCAGCGGATCTATCCGGAGCTTGGATTGCGTTGCGTAGATGGGGCCGAGAGCCAGATACTCAACAGGCTCTTCGTTAGCAGCGGTAAGTTGCTGTCTATTGTGGGTGGAGAAGCCCATTACTTCATCGCTGATGATCCGGCGCGCCGCAACGGGCGGAAGATCTTCCTGCCCCACGTGTAGAGCCGCCCCCATTAAGCGGGCGAAGTCTGCTCGATCGTTCAGCACGAAGAGCACGCCTGAAGCTTGGCAAATTTCACCAATGCGCTTCGCCTCATCGAAATGCGCTTGTGTCCAGTCGTCTTTGTGCCGGTATTGCAGGATGCGCACTCCGGCTTCAACTAAGACCTGAGCGGCGAGCGCTACTGTGCACTTCCGCCCAGAAAGCACCGCGGTATCGAGTATCGGATAGAAGCCGGGCAGCTTAAACGGAATTGTCATAGCAGATGGGAGCAGCTAGCTTTGAGCGGTCCGGCTGAGGCGGTACCAGACTCCTTGATAGATGAGCAACACCCGCCCACCGTCCGCCCCCAACATGTTGCCGAGCTCTATATCGACCGTAGTCACGAAGCGCGGCAGGTGCAGTATCTTTGGATCGGTACGAAAGTCCAACCAGAACTCCCGCGATTGGGTGTCGTACACGGTCTCCCCATTGATCGGGGTAGCGAAGGGGTGCTTCCTGGACATCTTGTTCCAAAGCGTAGCCTCGTCTTTGCCGACTTCGAGACTAGTTCCGACGAGGTGATTCCGCTGCCAACGTCCCAAGTGGCTCACCTGTGCGCGGCCCGCGACGCTATCCACGCGCCACATGCCCTGCGGGTGGAACACCGGCTGTGAAGGAACTACATCTTCGTCATAGGGGAACTGAGCAGGGTTTTGGGCAGCGCAGACGAGAGCTGCTGCAAATAGTGGTATAGCGACAAATTTGAACATCGAAGTTCCTCCTAGGGTACGGAGCTTGCTGTCATCTCCGCATCGACGGGGACGGGAAAGGAAATCTGGCGGGTGATTTGGATGCCGAATCCCTCCAGGCCAACCACCTTGCGCGGGTGATTTGTCAGGAGATGAATCGTGGACAGGCCAAGGTCCGATAAGATTTGAGCGCCGACACCGGTCTCGTACTGCAGCGGGGGATGGCGCTCCGAGGGGAGGAACGTAGACTGCGCCCGGCCGTGAGTGACCAGTTCGCAGAGTCCATCATGGCGAACTGTTTGGATGCCGGCGCCGGTCTGATGAAGATAGATCAGAACGCCTTGACCCGCTGCGGCGATGGTCCTGAGAGCTTCCGTAATCAGGTGGTGGCAGTCGCAATCGAGCGAACGGAAGACGTCGCCGTACACGCAGTGAGAATGTACGCGCACCAGAACATCCTTCCGGCCGTCTACTTTTCCGTACACTAGCGCGAGATGGCTTCCAGCTTCTGCAGTGCGGCTGGCGTAGCGGATCGTCTGAAATTCGCCAAACGGAGTTCTGACCATTCCGGAGGCTTCACGCTCGATCAGCTTCTCGGTTTGCATGCGGTAGCGGATGAGGTCGGCGACCGAGATCAGCTTGAACCCATACTGGCTGCAAAACTGGAGAAGTTGTGGAACCCGCGCCATGGTCCCGTCTTCGTTCATGATTTCGCAGATGACTCCGCCGGCACTCAGACCAGCTAGACGAGCCAAGTCGACTGCTGCCTCGGTTTGACCTGAGCGGACGAGCACGCCGCCGGGACGGGCGCGCAAGGGAAACATGTGGCCGGGACGCGCCAGGTCTTGCGGACGCGTATCCGGCTGCATCGCTACGTGTATCGTGTGCGCGCGGTCGTAGGCTGAAACACCAGTGGTGATGCCTTCAGCGGCATCGATAGCCTCACAGAATGCGGTGCCTAAACGAGCCGTGTTCACCGCCGACATAGGCGCGAGTTCGAGCCGGGAACAAATGTCAGCATCCAACGCAAGACAGATAAGGCCGCGCCCGTGTGTGGCCATGAAGTTGATCGCCTCGGGAGTGATCTTTTCCGCGGCAATGGTGAGGTCGCCTTCGTTCTCGCGATCCTCATCGTCTACGATGACGACAATTTTGCCTTGCCGAAAGTCTTCGATCGCTTCGGGAACGGAAGCAAACGTCATGCAGGGATATGTTTAGTACCGCTCCCTGACGGTCGCGGCTCGGAAGGGCCTACTGAGCCGCCGCGCGCGTGAGCAAGCAGTACAGGCATACTAGACGGCAGCCGCAACGTCGTACTTGGCGTACCAGGGCTTGGCGGACTTAATAGCATCGTTCACGG
>CAXUCT010000295.1:0-6004 GCA_964249415.1 uncultured Bryobacteraceae bacterium
TCATTGCGGGGCATCACGCAAACCGTGCTTCGCTCGTACCCCGGCGTGGAAGGCGGCTTTTATGCCGGCTCTGATTTTCTCGGGTATGCTTATCCGACCCATGACACGGGTTCGTCTAAGACAGATGTTCCGGGCGCTGAAAGAGACCTCATCATCTCTCTCGCCCAACAAAGCCGCCAGGGGAATCATCTCATCGAGCAGGTTGTTCGCGGCAGAACCGATCTCCTGGTCTTAGGAGCGCTGGCAGATCAGAATCACAACACGGTCACATGGGCGATGAAAAGGCTCGTCGGGCGGGGTGCGCCCGGTGCCGGCCGGCGCGAGCTTCTGCTGGCCGTTCTCGTGATCGCTGCGCTCGTCAGCATTGCCGGAACACTTGCAACAGGTCTCAGCTTAGCGAGAGGAGTTGCACAGATACAACAAGGGCTCTCCAACCTGGAACAAGATTTCAATTTCCGACTTCCGGAACGCTCCGATGAATTGGGCGGAATTAGCAGATCCATCAACCGCATGGCTTCCGTGCGCCGAAAGCTCGAAAGCGAACTCAGGCGGGAAGATCGCTTACGGGCGTTAGGCCGCTTAGCGGCGGGCATGGCACACGAGATAAGAAATCCGCTCAACAGCATCCGTCTCACGGTGCAGCTATTAGAGCGCAGATTAGACGCAAACTCCATTCGCCGCGAAGACATTCGGACAGTTCGAACCGAAGTAGACCGGCTCAGCACCCTACTCAATGATCTGCTGGACCTTCAGCGTACGAGGCGCTCAACCCCAGAGGTGCAATGTGTTGTCCCGGTGGTTCAGCATTGCATAAGCCTGGTCCAACGGCAAGCCGAGATGCAGAACATGCAGGTTTCTTTTCACTCGCCGGAGCAGGCGATGCGTGCCTTATTTGATTCGCAGCAATTGACGCAAACAGTCGTGAACCTGCTGCTGAATGCACTCGAAGCTTCCCCGTCTGGTGGAACGGTGCACGTGCGAACGTTCGAAGAGAACGGCAACGTCAATGTTCAAGTGCAGGACGAAGGCCCAGGACTTGGCATAGAGCAGCAGGAGCACTTGTTCGAACCGTTTTACACGACGAAACCTGCCGGAACCGGCTTAGGTTTAGCAGTCTCCAGAGAGCTGATGCGGGCTCAAGGTGGCGATCTTCTTTACGTTCCGGGCAAGATAGGCGCGTCTTTAGTAATTGCATTACCAAGGAAGTAATAATGTCGATCTCAACAGTGTTGGTGGCGGAAGATGAAGATGCTGCCCGGAACTCGTTAATGGGGTTGCTCGAAGCCGAGGGTTTTCGCGTGCTCTCAGCGGAGGATGGCGCAAAGGCGCTCTCCATCGTGCTGCATGAGGAGCCCGACGCCGTGCTGCTGGACATTCGCATGCCTGGGCTGGATGGACTTTCGGTGTTGCGGCAGGCGCTGTCAGGTGGTTCCGCTTCCAGCTTCCTCGTAATGACGGCTTTTGGAGACAGCAACACAGCGATTGAGGCCATGAAGTTAGGAGCGTTCGATTACCTTTCGAAGCCGCTTGAATTTGAGCATGTCCTGACCCAGCTTAAGCGCGCGATGGAGCATCGAAAAATGTCGCGTAACGCGAAATCGACGGCTCGGGAAAACACCGTGGGGAATGGCATCGCCATGGTCGGCTATAGCCCGCCGATGCAGCGCGTCTATAAGCTGATCGGCCAGGTGGCAGCTTCGGATGCAACCGTCTTGGTGCGTGGTGAGAGTGGCACCGGGAAAGAACTGGTTGTGAACGCAATTCATGAAAACAGCTCACGCGTGCGCGGGCCGCTGCTGAAAGTAAACTGCGCCGCTATACCGGCAACGTTGCTTGAATCGGAACTATTCGGCCACGAAAAGGGAGCGTTCACGAACGCTCTTTATCGCCGTATCGGACGCTTTGAAGAGGCGCACGGGGGAACGCTATTCCTGGATGAGATTGCGGAACTTGCGCCTGCGCTGCAAGCGAAGTTGTTGCGCGCCGTACAGGAGCGCTCCATTGAACGCCTCGGCACAAATACGCCGATGCCCGTCGATATCCGGCTGATTACGGCTACCGCTAAGAATCTGGAACAAGCCGTTGCGCGAGGGGAATTTCGAGAGGATCTCTACTACCGTCTGAACGTGATTACGATTGCCTTACCGGCACTTAGAGAGCGAAAGCAGGATGTCCCCGCGCTGGTCCAACACTTCCTTCAACGCAGCGGGCAGGCGGTCTCGATCACCGCGGCGGCTTTGGCAATTCTATGCGAACATCACTGGCCAGGCAATGTCCGGGAACTTGAAAACACCATCGCCCGCGCCCTCGTGCTAGCGCGTGGGAACGTGATTGATCGAGATGACATTCTGCTCCTCGAAGACAGGCAGGCAAGTACGGCGGGACACTGGACTGAACTTGTCCCTTTGCAAAACGGCTGGAAAGAAAATGTGGAGCTGCTTGAGCGAGCGCTGATCGAGCGCGCCTTGGGTTCGGCGCAGGGGAACAAGTCGAAGGCCGCGGATATTCTCCGGATTCATCGCCGGCTTTTGTACGAGAAATTGCGACAGTACGGCGTGGATCCGAAGGAAAATTTGACGGCGGGAGAGTGACCCTTTCGTCCGGGAGATAACGCAGAGGAGGAGATGGAAGACCCGGTTGAAGGTTCCTGTACAATGATGCATTCTCTTTCTACGATCAGCTGGCACAACGCTGCCGTTTGGCTGATTTCACTTGCCGCCATCGCCCTGGTGCTCATACGGCCCAAAGGGTGGCGGGAAGCATGGTGGGCGACGATTGGCGCTTGTATGCTCGTGCTCTGCCGCTTAATTTCCTCCATCTTGGCTGTCCACGCGATTGGCAAAGGATTGGATGTTTACCTGTTTCTGATTGGCATGATGATCATGTCGGAACTGGCCCGCCGAGAGGGAGTATTCGATTGGATCGCGGCGCATGCAGTTCGAGCTTCCAAAGGTTCCCGCAGGCGCCTCTTCATTCTGATCTATAGCGTCGGTATCGTAGTGACAGTCTTTCTCTCGAACGACGCTACAGCCGTGGTTTTGACTCCTGCAGTGTTGGCCGCCGTGCGGGCGGCTGAAGCGGAACCCCTACCTTATCTGCTCATCTGCGCATTCATCGCCAACGCTGCCAGCTTTGTGCTTCCCATTTCTAACCCGGCCAATCTGGTTGTTTACAGCGGCGTGATGCCGTCACTCGGAAGATGGCTGCTTACGTTCGGCCTGCCCTCTGCTGCTTCTGTTCTGATGACGTTTGTTATTCTACGCTGGCTCGCAAACAAGCTTCTGCAAGGCGAGGTGAAAACAAGCGTAGAAGAAAAGCCCTTGTCTTCCACTGGCAAGCTGACTCTTTTCGGCATTGGCTTTCTTGCGGTAACCCTAATGACGGCCTCGGCATTAAACTTTGATCTAGGCGCTCCGACGTGTGCAGCTGGGCTTCTTGTCGTGGCCGGCGTTTCGATTCGCGATCACGCTACACCCAAAGATGTCGCCAAAGAGATCTCATGGAGTGTTCTACCACTCGTGGCCGGGCTCTTCGTGATCGTGGAAGCGATGAATAGCGCGGGTGCACTAGATTTAGCCACTCGTGCGCTGCAACAGATGAAAGCTTGGCAGCCGCTCCGCGCAGCGCTGAGTTCCGGTTTCGGCATTGCCTTGATTTCGAATTTGATGAACAACCTGCCCAGCGGCTTGATTAGTGGAGCGGCGGTAAAAGCGGCGGGCGCGACCGGCCCACTCCGGAATGCCGTTTTGATTGGAGTCGATCTAGGACCGAATCTTTCGGTCACTGGATCGCTGGCGACAATCCTCTGGTTAATCGCTCTCCGGCGAGAAAATCAGGAAGTTGGCTTTTGGAAGTTTCTGAGATATGGAGCGTTGGTCATGCCACCAGCGCTGGCGCTGGCGATCCTTGCAGTCCTGCTTAGTCCGGCAACCTGATTTGAGGTCAAGAAAATTTCCGGATGCGCCTAGCTAAATGCTGGCGTTGTGAATTGTGAATGATTGAATCTTTGGTGCGGATGAGAGGACTTGAACCTCCACGAAGTTTCCCCCACTAGAACCTGAATCTAGCGCGTCTGCCAATTCCGCCACATCCGCAAAGTGGATAGAACGTCTCCATTGTAATCCAGTCTTGTAGTAGGGCAGCCCCGAATTACGTTCTGAGTTCGAGAGAGGCGCAAGCCCTCGAGGTGAACCGCGGCGTGAACAGGCGCCAGCTAAAATCAAAGGATGCCAGCAGTTCCAGTCAACGCGAGTAGCACGGCCGCCGCGCGTTCGCCTTACCTGATTGTCTTCCTTGCGTGGCTCATTCCGGGTTCCGGTCATTTTCTGCTCGGGCGTCGCGGTCGAGGGGCTACTGTCTTCTGCGTGGTGCTGCTTGCATTCATCGTTGGCGTTTTGATGCATGGGCCCATGTTTCAGGTGGGATCAGTTGGCGATCTGTTGTCCAGGCTGATCCAATACGGCGGCTTTCTCGGCGATATCGCTTCTGGACTACCCTACTTCATCGCGGTTTGGTGCGGTTACGCCCAGCCTGACCAGGCGGGTCACGTGTATGACTACGGATCGAAATTTCTTGTTTGTGCTGGGCTGCTCAACATCCTAGCAATGGTAGACGCTTACGAAATCGTCACGCACCAGAAGGACTGAAGACATGCCCTTAAACCTGGATCATTTTGAAGTTTCCGTTCTATTCGCGCTATTAGCGAGCGTCATGCTTGGACTGGTCACCAAGCGAACGGATCGGGAGCGGGTTCGCTACGGTGCATACTGCTTTGCTTGTTTCATGGCGGCTCTGTTTGGCATGGGCTGGTTCATGCGTTTGTTGCACGGTTGAAGCTCGTATCGGCAACGGTTCCATCCATGAAGACGTTCTACATTGAGACCTTCGGTTGTCAGATGAATGCACACGACTCGGAGAAAGTCGTGGGCACCCTTGTACAACAGGGCTACACGCCGGTCGACACGCCTGAACAGGCCGAGCTCATTCTTTATAACACCTGCAGTATCCGTGATAAGGCGGAGCAAAAGGTCTTCCATCGCCTTCAGCAATTCAAGCGCGAGGCAGGGAAGGGAAAGCTGTTCGGCGTACTGGGCTGCGTGGCGCAGCAGGAGGGCGATCGGATTTTCGAAAAAGCCCCGCATGTGAGCCTCGTCGCGGGGTCGGCAAGCTATACAAAGCTGCCGGAGATGCTGGTTCAGCTGGAAGCGGGGAACCGGCGAGTTACCGGCCTCAGCCTGGACACAGAGGAAACGTTCGATACTCCGTTCGCGCGCCGTGACAATCCGCATCGCGCTTACATCACCATCATCGAAGGTTGTGACAAGGCTTGTGCATACTGCGTGGTGCCGTTCACGCGTGGACCCGAACGCAGCCGCACCCGCGAGAGCGTCATGAAAGAAGCTACTTCGCTGGCGGAGCTCGGGTATACGGAAATTCAGCTGCTAGGACAGAACGTCAACAGTTATCGCGATCCTTCCGCTTCGAGGTGGGACTTCGCGCAACTCTTGGCAAGCGTTGGTCAAATCAATGGGATACAGCGGGTGCGGTTCACGACGTCCCATCCGCGCGATTTCGTCAAAGGCATTATTAATGCTATTGACGAGCATCCAACGCTTTGCAATCATGTCCACCTGCCGGTGCAATCGGGGTCTACAGCCGTGCTCTCCCGCATGCGGCGCCTCTATTCGCGTGACGAATATATGCGGCGAATTGAATGGATGAAAAGTGCAAAACGAGACATCGCCATTACAACGGATATCATCGTGGGCTTCCCTGGCGAGACCCAAGCTGATTTTGAGGAGACGCTTCGCCTCGCCGACGAAGTGGAGTACGATTCTATGTTTATCTTCAAATACTCCATACGGCCCAATACCTCCGCTCTTGAATACAAAGATCACATTCCCGAGGAAGAGAAGACGCGCCGGTTTTTGGTGTTGCAGGAACGGCAGCGGAGCATTCAACTTCGGCGAAATGCCCGCTATCTGGGAAAGACTCAAAAAGTGCA